>JAITWQ010000041.1 GCA_031285215.1 Syntrophobacterales bacterium
TCTTCCGATCTATGACCTCGCCCGCGATTCAAGAAGAAATAGGGGCAAAACTTCGTCTTTCCCCGGAGGAGAAAATATGGGTTGCCGGCAGCACCCACGAAGGTGAGGAGACAACCGTACTGTCCGTGTACAAACGCCTTCTTGTCCCGTTTCCCGATTTAAAGCTCATCCTGGTACCCCGTCATGTTGAAAGGCGGGAACGGGTATTGTCATTGAGTCGGGAAGCTGGTTTTTCCGCCGTTATCACCATGAGCGATATCCGTAACGGGAAAATCCCCCAGGGGGAAAGTATTATCCTCATTGATGTCATCGGTGAACTTTTCAAGGCTTACAGCCTCGCCACGGTTGTGTACTGCGGCGGGTCTCTCGTTCCCAAAGGGGGACAGAACATACTGGAAGCCGCCGCCTGGGGAAAAGCGGTCTTGTACGGCCCTTCCATGGAAGACTTTCAGAATGAGAAGGTCCTTCTGGAGGAAGCGGGGGCTGGAATCTGCGTGACCGATGGGGAACATCTCCATGAACAGATTTCTGCCCTGTTAAAAGATACGGAATCTTTACGCCTCAGGGGAGAGAGGGGCCGGGAAGCCGTTATGGCTAATATGGGGGCGGCGAGGCGGTATGGGGCGATGATATGCCGGCATCTCCCAAATAATCTTCCAGACGATTGAGCAAATGGGTTAAGGATTGAGTTTCCAAAGCGGAGACCGCCGTGGCCTCGAAGCGGCGGCAAAGATTTTCCAACACGTCTTTGTCCGGGAAAAGGTCTTTTTTATTGAAAAGGCGGACAATTGGTTTTTGCAGAACGCCGATTTCCCCAAGCACCGTTTCCACCGCCTGAATGTGGGTTTCAAAATCAGTATTGCTTACATCAATTACATGGACAAGGACATCCGCTTCATGCAGTTCTTCCAAGGTAGAACGGAAGGCGGCAAACAGCTCCTTAGGCAGGTCACGAATAAAACCAACGGTATCGGTAATTACCGCTTCCGTATCACGGGGGAAACGCAGACGGGCGCTTTTGGGATCAAGGGTGGCAAACAGCCTGTTTTCCACGAAGACGCGGCTTTGGGTGAGGGCGTTAAGGAGCGTTGATTTGCCCGCGTTGGTGTAGCCGACAATAGAAATGACGGGAAGCCCCGCCTTATCACGGCGGGTGCGCCGCTGCCCCCTGCCTTTTTCAATATCTTTCAGCTCTCCTTCCAGGCGGTGGATTCGCTCCCGCACCCGGCGCCGGTCAATTTCAAGTTTCGTTTCCCCCGGTCCCGTTCCCCCGATTCCCCCGGCGAGGCGGGACAGAGATGTATCACGGTGAATCAGCCGCGGCAGGCGGTATTTCAGCTGGGCAAGTTCCACCTGAATCTTGCTTTCCCTGGTGCGGGCGCGGCGGGCGAAAATATCCAAAATCACCTGAGTGCGGTCAATAACCCGTAATTCCGTAAACTCGGCGATAGAGCGAATCTGCGCCGGCGCCAGTTCGTGATCGAAAATGAGGAGATTGGCGTCAATCTGCAGGGCGCGAATGACGATTTCCTCAAGCTTTCCTTTGCCCACCACGTAGCGGGGATCAATCTGAGGGCGGCTTTGGCTCATCGCGTCAAAGACATTTACACCGGATGTTTCCGCCAGTTCACGAAGTTCGTGCCATGAATTCTCCCTGCTTGGGTCTGTTTCTGCCCGAATGAGAAGGGCGCGATCAATGGCGTCGATCTTACGGCTCTTGTCCTGGCGGGAAAATTGGCCCTCCAAATCTTTCATGAAGGCGACAAAATCAAGGTGCAGCTCCGAGGGACGGGCGGGCGGAAGAATGTCCCAAAACCGGTTTTCCGTATTTTCCGGAATTAAATGAGCCAGATGAGCCAGTCCGGGCAGACCGTCCTGGCCCACAGCAACGGCGCAGACCATATCCAAACGAAGGAGAGCCAGATCCGTCAAGTCGTCATCGGTTAAACCATTGGCGTCAAAATGCGTATGGAGAAGGCGCAAGCCGCGAAACCGGCGAGAAGATGTCCGGTAGGCGGAAAGATCGGGGATGAATACCCCTTTATTTGTGCCGACCATGACGTAGGCGATTTCTCCGCGGCGAGTAGCGAGGAGACCAAGCTGCCGGTTTGTTTCATGGGAAAGTTCCGTCATCTGCCGCGCCAGTTCGTGGGTCAGCACCTGCTCCGCCGGAATCCGGCGGCGGTAAAACTGTTCCATGCGCCGGAGCTGCTCCGCCTTTAATCCGCCCGTATTTCCATAAAGTTTATTAATGGTAAAATCTCCTTGCCATATTTTTCCCTTTGGCGCAGGGGGAAACAAACGTTTCATGCAATGGTCAACATACCATATCAGCCATACTGGTGCATAATAGTTTTCCCTGTTATTGCCGCATAAGACGGTTGACAACAGAGACTAAGTTTAATAAACTTAGTTCATTAAATGCTTTTGGAGGTGACCTATGCTGCAAGTTAATATTCATGAGGCTAAAACCCATCTTTCCTCGCTCGTTGAAAAAGCCGCCGCAGGCGAACCGTTTATTATCGCTAAATCTGGACGCCCGCTTGTAGTCGTTAACCCGTATACGCCCGTCGAATTGCGCCCGCGCACCGGATTCTTAAAGGGGCATATCGCGGTTCCGGATGACTTTGACAGCATGTACAAGAGCGAAATCGAGACGCTGTTTGGGGGTATATTATGAGACTGCTGCTGGATACTCATATTCTGCTATGGGCGGCCGGGGATAAATTACCGCCAAAGGCGGAGCGGTATATAAGCGATAAAGCAAATACGCTGTTGTTCAGCCCGGCAAGTATTTGGGAAGTTGTCGTCAAAAGCGGGCTTGGGCGGCCTGACTTTAAGGTTGATCCCGTTTTGCTATACAGCGGACTTTTAGAGGCGGGATATGAGGAAATACCCATCATTGGGCGGCACACTTTATTCACCGCCTCTTTGCCGACCCTGCATAAAGACCCCTTCGACCGGATTTTGCTTGCTCAGGCAATATACGAAGGCATTCCGTTTTTAACAGCCGATAGTGCAGTGGCACGCTATCCAGGTTCGATTATTTTCGTAGGATAGCGATTTTGTAAAACATTCCTTGATTTTAGCAAGGCATAATGAGAGAACCCCGTAAGGCTCACGGAAAATTCCGTTCCGTGGGTGATATTTCTTTCCCTTCAAGCACTGTCAGAAGGAAATCTTTTAAAAGTGCCGGTTCGTGGCGCGACAAAAATTTGTAGAAGGAGACGATGGCGATCATAAAAACCGTAAACGGTGCGCCACGGCCAAGAATCGTTTCCATATCAACCCCACCCGCAGTCAGCAAACACCCGATAAACCAGCATATTCCGATGAATGCTGTGCTGCTGGCAGGCATACCGATTGTACAAACCCATTCCGTTCCCGTGGATAGCGGCTTCGCTGTGGCATTCAGTACCGGCTGGCATAAGTTGTTGTAGCGGATTTGCTTTGTGATGCTAACCTTTTCCGGAGAAACTTTTCCCCGCACTCCTCGCAAAGACGCGTTAACGGCTTCTTGAAGACGCCGGAGACATTCTTCCCGGGAAAGGGGCGAACGAAAAACAAACGTTTTCATCATTTGCCTCTCTCAATGATTTTTTGATGCAGCACGGATTCGTTTCGTCACGAAATCCCTTTATTCATCAAACACACGGCGGAAGATAAAATCAACATGGGTGAGGAAGTTTTCCGTTCGCAGCACCTGATTCACCTCATCAGCGGTCAGATGTGACATGACCTTCTCATCGTGCAGCAGAAACTCTTTGAAATCACGATGTTCTTCCCATGACCTCATGGCGTTTTGCTGCACCACCTCATAGGCTTCCTCACGTGACATACCCTTTTCCACCAGTTTTAGCAGGACATGTTGGGAAAAGATCACCCCATGGGTCATGTTCAGGTTATGGATCATCTGCTTCGGATAGACAACCAGGTCGTTTATCATATGGGCGAAGCGATGGAGCATAAAATCCAGAAGAATCGTTCCGTCGGGACAAATGACCCTTTCCGCCGATGAATGACTGATGTCGCGTTCGTGCCAGAGGGCGACATTTTCCATTGCCGTTAAAGCATAGGAGCGCATGAGGCGGGAAAGACCGGAAATATTCTCGGAAAGGACGGGATTGCGCTTATGGGGCATGGCCGACGATCCTTTTTGCCCTGGAGAAAAATATTCTTCCACTTCGCGCACTTCTGTACGCTGCAAAAGGCGGATTTCCTGGGCGAATTTATCCAGTGACGAAGCGATTAGGGCCAAAGTCGTCATGAATTCCGCATGGCGGTCCCGCTGAATGATCTGAGAGGAAACAGGGGCTGGCCGCAAGTTAAGTTTTTTGCACACATATTCTTCGACAGAGGGATCGAGAAAGGAAAAGGTTCCCACCGCGCCGGACACCTTCCCATAG
>JAITWQ010000080.1 GCA_031285215.1 Syntrophobacterales bacterium
GCCTGCTGAAATGGCTGTGGACAAAAGATGAAACAGGAAAGGTAAGTCTGACGACAAGCCCGGGTTTTGGCGGTATTCTCGGTCAATGCCTGATGGAGCCTTGCGGGAATGAAAAGGATTTTCCTTTTGTCCTGTGCAATGCGGGCGGCGGGATTTTCAATATAATCACGGGTTTTGCCTTTTTGATTCCAGTTTTTTTTGTTGACAGCAAATTATTAATGATTAATTTTTTATTGGTAATGGGATTATCAGTCATAATCGGCGCCATAAATCTTATCCCGTTACAACCGGGCGGTATTCCGAACGACGGCAGCAATATCAGAGAAGCAGGAAAATCCGCCGGCGCAAAACGCGGGTTTTATTTAATGCTTAAGGCAAACGCGGAAATGTCAAGGGGAAAGCGGCTTGCCGATTATGGCAGCGGCACTTTTGCGGTCAGTGAAAGGGCGGACATAAACAATTATTTTGTAGCGCATGTTGTTTTACTGCGCTCTGCCCAGCTGGAAGAGCTTGGCTTGTATGAGCAGAGTTATCGTGAACTTTTGCGTTTGAATCCGTCTCAGCTGCCGCCGTTTTACGGCGGTAGTGTAATATTAAGCCTGATGTTCCATGAGTTGGTCTATTTCGGTGACGAAGACTCCCTGCATCATGCCCGTGAGCGGATTAAAGCAAAAGATGAAGACAAACTGTTTCAAAAATTTATGCAAACGAAACACCCCGCGTTTTTGCCCTTCCATGCGGCGAAAAAAGCGTTTTTAGACGGCGACAGGGATGAGGCGCGGAAACTGATCTCCCAGGCGAGAAAACTAAATCCGTCCCTGCAAAATCCCGGAGTGGAACATTCAATGGCGTTGATGCTGGATAAACTTGAATCACGGCTGGAAGATGATTCTCAGGGATGAGCGTAAACCTTCGGCTTATCCGGCGCGGGCGATGATGTTTCGCCTCAAAGATGTTCATTCTTTATGACAAATCCTGATTGAAACCGCTCCAAGATTTTGTTAGCCTGTTCTATTAATTTGTGATGACAAGACATTTTGAATATTTAAAGGAGTTTTTCTTACGTGACAACGATTGCCGTACTTAGCGAAGATGTTGCCAATCAGATTGCCGCCGGCGAGGTAGTGGAAAGGCCGGCTTCCATTCTGAAGGAATTGCTGGAAAACGCTCTGGACGCCGGGGCTACCGATCTGGTCATTGAGCTGGAACAGGGGGGATGCAGGGCCATTCGCCTGACGGATAATGGAGCAGGGCTTTCCAGAGAAGAAATGGCCCTTGCTTTTCGGCGGCATGCCACCAGTAAGATCCAGGCGATTGACGACATATATAACATTACAACCTACGGTTTCCGCGGCGAGGCCCTGCCCAGTATTGCTTCCATCGCTGCGATTGAGATGACCAGCCGTAAAAAGGGCAGTTTAGCCGGACATCGCCTTCTTATGGAGGGGGGGAAAACAGAATCCCTGACGGAGATTGGCTGTCCGGAGGGAACGTCCATACGTGTTTTTAATATCTTCGATCGTATTCCGGCGCGGAAGAAATTTCTTAAAACCGCAGGGACGGAACAGAGCGTCTGTATGGACGTCCTGATTCGCATGGCCCTTTCCCGTCTGGATGTGCGGATAAAGGTTTTTGCCAATAACCGCGAGATTCTTTATGTTCCCCAGACGTCAAATCTGGTGGAACGCTTATCCATACTTCTGGATGAAGATGCGGCAGCGGCGATGATTCCCGTGAGAGGGGAAAATGAAGGGGTGCGGATAACCGGTTTTATTACCCAACCTGATTATTCGCGGGCCAATGCCAAAGGATACTATCTTTTCGTTAATGGCCGCTTTATCAGGGACCCTCTGATCAACCACGCCGTGATGACGGCCTGTCGCCGCGTTTTGCCGGAAAAGCGTTATCCCGCGTTAATTCTTTTCATTTCCCTCTCACCGGGAGATGTGGATGTAAATGTGCATCCGGCCAAGACGGAAATCCGTTTCCGTAATCCCCAAGATATTTACAAAGGTGTGGTCGAGGCGATAGCAGCCAGCCTTTCACCTTCATTTTCAAATTTTTCGGCGTCGGTAGAACAGGAGGATGAGCAAAAAAAGGATGAAAACGTTTATCAGCACCGCGTTGCCGAGGCCTTGAAGCGTTATAATCTGATAACGGGGGCGAAAAAACCTGTCTTTGCCGGCAGGGAAGGGGGCTTGCAGCGCCCCGCAAAAGAAAATCCATCCTTTTGGGAGCCGTCTTTAGGCAGGGAACCTCATGTAAGGGACCTTTCTCCTTTGGCGGCCGGTAATGAATCACCTGCCGGGGCGTTATTCTCGTCTTCTTCAGCCTCCAAGGAGCCGTCTTTATCCGCATCCGCACCGGCCTTTTCCTTTGCTGGGCTGGCTTATTGGGGGCAGATCGGCGCGTCCTATCTCGTTTTTTCCGGCGATGATTTTCTCCTGATTATGGATCAACATGCTGCCCATGAACGAATCCTCTTTGAAAAACTGCGGCAGGCCGCCAGGGAAAAAAAAGATTTTACTCAGCCCCTTTTGGTGCCGGAAGTAGTGAGTTTATCGCCCGTAGAATACGATCAGTTTTATCAGAGTATTCCCCTGCTTGGTGAGCTTGGCCTGGAAATGGAAT
>JAITWQ010000097.1 GCA_031285215.1 Syntrophobacterales bacterium
CGCGGCCTTGATTTCGAGAAATTCGAGCAAACGCTGCTGGAACGATTGAAAACGGATTTACCGGGAACGACGTATCTTGCCTCGCAGCCGATACAAATGCGTTTCAACGAACTTTTGGAAGGCACACGTTCCGATCTCGCAATAAAAATTTTCGGCCCGGACCTGAAGGAGCTGGAAAAAATCGGCGAACAGGTGGAGGAGCTTATCAAGCCGATCTCACCGGCAAGCGATGTAGAGCTTGACCGCAACAGCGGCTTTCCCATGTTTACCATAGAGCCGAACCTTGCCGCCATGCAAAAATACGGCGTGAAGAAGGCCGATGTACTGGAGCTTGTGTCACTTGCCCTGTCCGGCGAAGAAGTCGGATACTTTTTCGAAAGTGACCGGCGCTTCCCGATTATCATACGGCTTGACGAGGAAAACAGAAAGGACATCAAGATTATCAAAAATCTGCCCGTGCCGCTTTTCTACGATACCACGGTTCCCCTTTCCGCAATAGCCGACATCGGGTTTAAGGAAACTTATGCCTCAATCACCCGCGACAACGGATACCGCCGCGCGACGATAATGGTCAATATACGCGGCATGGACACCAGGACCTTTGTTGACAGGGCGCAAAAAGCCGTTGCCGGGAATATCAAGCTGCCAGACGGATACTTTATGGAATGGGGCGGGCAGTATAAGAACCTGCAGGAAGCGACGGGCCGCCTTGTTGTTCTCGTACCTTTGACCCTGCTGATGGTTTTCTTTATGATTTACATGACTTTCAGCAGGTTCAAGCAGACGGCGTTCGTGGTTATGGGGATACCTTTCGCCATGGTCGGCGGGGTTTTAAGTCTGCATATTACCGGTTTACCGTTTAGCATATCCACCGCCGTCGGCCTTATTGCGCTTATGGGAATAGGCGTGTTGAGCAGTATCGTGCTGGTAAGCGCGCTGGAAAGTTCAGAATATAAAGGACTGCCGCTTAAAGAACGCATCATCGCGGCATCCACGTCACGCCTTCGCGCCGTGCTTATGACTGCCTTCACTGATTTGATAGGTTTTATTCCCATGGCCATATCAACCGGCATAGGCGCGGAAGTCCAGCGTCCCCTCGCCGTCGTTGTCATAGGCGGAATAACAACCTCAATAGTGATGACCCTCTTTATCCTGCCTGCTGTTTATTACAAGATTAACGGGCGCCTCGAAAAAACCTGTTATGTTGCGCATATTTTCATTGCGTAAAGGAACTGGATAAACCTTGGGATGTTGCGGCCATGATTTATTAGGTCGTGTTGGCATAATCATTTGATGATTATAACCATCTAATTCCTTTGAATACTTTTCTCATACTACCTTTCAGTGCCATGTAAAAAGTTTTCATTATTTTTGCAGCGGCCTAATTTTTTGTCCCTGTCGTTTTTGGGGAATCTCCTTCTGTAACAATCCATTAATATAGATCATGACTTTTTCTTTTTGGGAGTTTGATAACTGTGCCCAATCAGCCAGAAGTTCATTCTGTTCAGATGTCAAAAAAGGGTTAGTTGTATCTGAAAAAAACTGCATAAGAGTGACGCCAAAGGCGTCACATATAGATATTAAGGTGGTAATTGTCGGCGAATTATCGCGCTTAAACATATTCGTAAGAGTGGATTGGGGAAGCTTCGCCTCTTTCGCAAGCTTGTAATTGCTCCACCCGCGCTCATCACGAAGTTCAACGATCCTGTCTAAAATATCCATACCATTTATACCCATTTCTTAACCATTCTACTACACAGAAATTGTGCAGCTTAGTTGTAATATGGGTTGTATTTACGTTACAAATGAGATATAAATGTATTCCTGATTACTTACCCATTGTAAAAATGATGGATAAGAATTTGGAGGAAAACCTGATGGAGCAACAACATATAAATCTATACAAACAGCTTCATGCGCAAGACGTCCATTATGGCACAACATCAATCAGATGGCTGCCGCTTGTTCAGCACTACGTCGCGGATGTGAATCCCGACAGCATTCTGGACTTTGGCTGCGGTAAAAGTATTTTGATTGAACGCATCAAGACAGAAAATGATATTTCACGTTACCGTTACGATCCAGCAATTGCAGAATACGCAAAAATCCCTGTCAATAAAGTCGGTATGATTCTCAATATAGACGTCATGGAACACATTCCTGAAAGTGCTTTAGAAAATGTTTTTGAAAAAATTCGTCCTTTATCGGAAAAAGTTCTTTTCATCATCAGCTGTCAGTCAGCGTGGAATATGCTTCCAGACGGAAGCAATGCGCATTGCACTGTTCATCCGCCAGAGTGGTGGGAAGAGCAATTGAAAAAGCACTTTAGATTTGTCGAAAAAATAGCATTGAGCAATCGAAAAAATGCTTTGTTTGTAACGTGGCGAGTAAAGTCTCACTTTACAGTAAGGCATAAAATATTAAGAAAAATTGCCCATCACTTGATAAATTTATTTTGCTTGTTTATTCCCGTAAGGAAATGGCGGCATTATGTAAGAGATAAGTTTGATCCTTTGATTTTTTAATCAGGCGGGTTAGAGACTACCCATTGTTAATGGTGTGTGATATACTGCAAATTGCTCACATGGGGTAATGTGCCCGCCGAATTTCTTTAACAGCCTGAACACGGCTGTCTGCATCTGCATCAGAGATGAAGCGGCAGCTGTTTGTTCGATTAAGCATGAGCGTACGTAATTCATTGGCCTTGAATGAAATGATAAGAGAGATTTGACAGATGGGGAAACAAGATATTCGCAGCAAGATTCAAGATATCTGGAAGAAGAACGAAAGAGGTTATCATCCCCTGGAACTTGCCCTGCGGGGCGCGTCTTGCCTGTATGCTCTGTCCATAAAGGTGAGAAATTGTTTGTACGATAAAAAAGTTTTCCCCCAGAAGAGATTATCCTGTAAGGTTATCAGTGTCGGAAATATTGTCGTCGGGGGGACGGGAAAGACCCCCATGGTCATCTATCTGGCCAATCTGCTGCGGGAAAAGGGCTTTCGTCCTGCCGTTCTCAGCCGAGGTTATATGGGAAAATCAAAATCGCCAGTTAATATTGTTTCCGACGGCCATCGTCTTTTTATGAAACCGGATGATTGCGGTGATGAGCCGGTTTTGATCAGTCAGGCGGCAAAAGGGATTCCTGTTTTAACGGGTTCCAAACGGTTTTTTACCGGCCAGATCGCCTTGGAAAAGTTCGGCGTCAATGTTCTTATTTTGGATGATGGTTTTCAACACAGACAATTGGCGCGGGATATAGACATTGTCCTTTTGCAAGGGGAAGCGCCTTTGGGAAATGGTTGTCTCTTGCCGGCAGGGCCGTTAAGAGAATCTTCCCGGGCCTTGAACAGAGCCGACCTGATTTTTTATGTAGGAGATAATCATCAGAATCATGTTGAATCCAAGCCCGCATTTCAAGTGTTCCATAAGGGCGATGTGCTTCTGAATGGAGCCACACAACAGGAATATGCCCTTGACCATTTACGCGGCCGGAGAATATGCGCCTTTGCCGGCATCGGGTCTCCGGAGCGGTTCCAGAAAACCCTGACTGATGCGGGCGCCCAAATAGTATTTTTTGCCTCTTTCCCCGATCATCATTTTTACACCCATGAAGAAATCCGTAACTTGCAAAAAAGGGCGGCGGAAGAAAATGTTGAAATGATTGTTACAACGGAAAAAGATGGCGTCAAACTGAAGCCATTTCATCTGTTTTTGGAAAAGATTCACTTTCTGCGAGTGTCCATGGCCTTTGTTTCCGAAGAAGAAAAATTTATTTCTTCTTTATTGGACCGGCTGCAAGATTCTCATACATAAACCGGTAATATGCAGAAAACCAAGGATCGAGAAATTCTGGCCAAAAAGATTGTGCGCGGTGTCAACAGGATTCCCCTGTCCTGGCGGAGAATATTTTTTGTTGGCCTGTGGTATGCGTTCTATTATGTTTCCCGGCGTCATCGTTTCATCACCCTTTATAATTTGACAAGAGCTTTTCCCGATAAATCCATCAATGAAGTTAAAAAAATTGCGAAGGGCGTTTATCGAAATCTGGGCATTGTGACGGCGGAAATGTTTGATCTGCCGTACCTGACGGAAAAACAACTAAAGCATCTTATCACGGTTGAAGGAATGGAGAATATTGACCAGGCGCGTGTGAAGCAAAAGGGTTTTTTGTTGTTTGGCGCTCATTTCAGTAATTGGGAACTGATGGCTCATTGCGCCCCTCGCTTTTTAGGGCCATTAACTGCCGTTTACCGCCCCTTGGATCACCCCCTTCTTGATAGTATTGTGCGCTACATCCGTTCCGGGTCAGGGAATATTCTCGTGCCGAAGCAGCGCGCCATGATTCAGATGTTTCGCAGCCTCGGACAAGGGGGAGCCGTCGCCCTGTTCATTGATCAGAACATGGCTTTAAAAGACGGCGTCTTTGTTGAGTTCTTTGGCAGGTCTGCCTGTACAACGGACGGCCTGGCGCTGATGGCCTTTCGCAGCGAGGCTCCTGTATTGCCCTGCTTTATTGTCCGACAGGATGATGGTTCCTATCGCCTGATAATTGGGGAGGAGGTTGAAATCATACGGACAGATGATATGGATCGTGATGTGAAAGTGAACACGCAGCGCTTTACAACAATTATTGAAAATATGATCCGTCAATATCCCGATCAATGGCTATGGATCCATCAACGCTGGAAGACGGTTTTAAACCAGATCCGGGAGTAAAAAATTAACGAAACCTCTTTGTTCCGGCAAAGGGAAGGATGATCATGAAAATTTCTGTGCGAACGTCAAAACGCCTTGAAGAAGCGGAAACCATTCTCATTCGCGGCACAAACTGGATTGGTGACGCCATTATGACTTTGCCGGCCATAGCGGCGATTCGCAAAACATTTCCCCATGCCCGCATCAGCATTTTGGTAAAGCCATGGGTTGCGGATATTTTTTCTTTTTGTTCCGATGTGGATGATGTCATTTTATTCCTCCCCCATAAAGGACAGTATAATTTGGCCAATGTTGCGCGGGTAGCAAAAGAGATAAGGGGAAAAGACTTTAACACCGCTATTCTGCTACAGAATGCCATTGAGGCCGCCATCATTGCCTTTCTGGGGCGTATCCCCATCCGGGCCGGTTATAATTCCGACGCCCGTGG
>JAITWQ010000142.1 GCA_031285215.1 Syntrophobacterales bacterium
CTACTTTGAAACCCGCTGGGTGCAAACGCGGGATGAAACATGGCTGCGCATGACCAAATTCTGGGGTAAGTTGTTTTTGATCAATTTTGCCCTGGGAGTTGTAACAGGCATTACTTTGGAATTCCAATTTGGGATGAACTGGGCGGAATACTCCCGTTATGTGGGTGATATTTTTGGCGCCCCCCTGGCCATTGAAGCGACGGTGGCCTTCTTCATGGAATCCGTTTTTATCGGCCTGTGGATATTTGGCTGGAATAAGGTTTCCCCCAGGGTACACGCCCTTTCCATCTGGCTGGTGGCTATTGCCACAAACATGTCCGCTCTGTGGATTCTTCTGGCAAACGGCTGGATGCAAAATCCGGTGGGATACCACATCGTTGCCGACGCCATGGGACAGATGAGGGCAGAAATGATTGATTTTGGCGCTCTTTTAACGAATCCGACGGGATGGTATAAGTTCACCCACACCGTAACCTGCGGTTATGTTGTCGCCGCCTTTTTCGTCATGGGAGTCTCCGCATGGCATCTCCTGAAACGGAGCAACATGGATTTATTTAAGCGCTCCTTCCGTACCGCCGCCGTTTTCGGGCTAGTATCGGCCCTCGCCGTCGCATACACAGGCGATCTTAGCGGCGTTGACGTGGCAAAAATACAGCCCGCGAAAATGGCAGCCATGGAAGCAGTATGGGACACGACAACAGGAGCCGGTCTCCACATTATTCAGATTCCTGACGAAAAAAATGAAACCAATCTCGTCGCAACCCTGACTATTCCTAAGATGCTGAGTTTTATCGCCTTTCGCGATACAAATGCCGAGATCAAGGGTCTGAAAGATTTCCCCAAAGAAGAAAGGCCGCCCGTATGGCCCACCTTTTGGAGTTTCCGCATTATGGTTCTTTTAGGGCTTTACATGATTTTTATGGCCGGAATAGGGGTTTGGCTCTCCAGAAAACCGGATTTGGAAAAATACAATCTTTTCCTTAAAATAATGCTCTTTTCGATCCCCGTTCCCTATCTGGCGGGCCAGTTGGGTTGGCTCGTGGCGGAAATAGGAAGGCAGCCCTGGATTGTCTATGGCGTTTTAAAAACGGCGGATGCCGTTTCTCCATCCATCAGTACGGGTCAGGTTGTCGGTTCCCTGCTGGGATTCATCATTTTCTACGGCGGCCTTGCTATTCTTGATATTTATCTGATGGTGAAACTTGCCAAAAAAGGGCCGGATAAAGATGTCAACAGCTTGTTCAACCTGACGGGAAGGAGATAGAAAAATGGAACTCCAAATACTCTGGTTTATTCTCTGGGGCGTGCTCTGGGCTGTGTATTTTATGCTTGACGGTTTCGTCGTCGGTTTACAGATGATCTCGCCGGTAATTGCCAAAACAGATACGGAAAAGCGAATCCTGATCAATACCGTAGGCCCCGTATGGGACGGAAATGAAGTTTGGCTGATTACAGCGGGGGGAGCCACCTTCGCGGCCTTTCCGGGTACGTATGCCCTCATGTTCAGCTACCTGTACACGGCGCTCTTGCTGTTGCTTTTTGCCCTGATTATACGGGGTGTCTCTTTTGAATTTCGCGGAAAGGTTGACAGTCCCTTATGGAAAGGATCATGGGATAAGGCCATCGTCATAACGGGCTTTTTGATCGCCCTTCTTTTTGGCGTCGCCTTCGGCAATATCTTTCAGGGGCTGCCCATGGACGGTGCGGGATACCATGGAACATTCTTTTCTCTCCTTAATCCCTATGGCTTGCTGACGGGCGTATTATTTCTGGCGTTATTCGCCATGCACGGCGCTCTCTATGTATCCGTAAAAACCAAAGGAGAGCTGTGCGCACGCGCAGAAAAATGGGCAAATATCTTTTGGTTTGCCGTTTTGGTTCTGGCAGTGGCATTTCTGGCCTACTCGAAAATCGGCACAAAACTGCTGGATAACTACTTCCAAGTTCCCCTGCTCCTTATTATTCCTCTGATTGCGGTTGCCGCTCTGGTCGCCATAAAAGTCTTTATGAGCAGAAATTCCTGGTACAAGGCTTTTACCGCTTCCTGCGTTACGGTTTTATTCATTGTTTTTACGGGAGTGGCGGGTCTTTTCCCCAATTTGATCCCCTCCAGCATAGATCCCGCATGGAGTCTGACTATATTTAATACGTCATCCAGCCAATATACGCTGAAAATTATGACGGTGGTCGCGTTGATTTTTGTCCCCATTGTCATTTGCTACAAAATATGGGTTTACCGGATTTTCCGCGCACGGGTTACGGAGGATGATGTGAACACGCCGGAAGCATATTAAGTCATGGCCGGAGAGCATTTATCGCGGTGCGGCCGCATGTAACCGATGACTGCCGCACCTGCGTCTCATAAAAAAGAAGGGAGCATTTGACCACACCGCCTGACGGCTTTTTCCGTGAGAAGGTTTTTTTTAAATGGTGCATAACCCCGGCATGGGCGTTATAAGGCATATATATTGCATATTATCAGCGGCATATTAAAAAATGCCTTGGAAATGACACGATGTTATGGGGACAGATACGGGGAGAGAGAAAATGATTTCCTCCTCACCCTTTGCAGGAGGGATCGTGTCATACCATTATTTTGTTGCTTTTCATGGAGATATGAAATACTGATGGCCGATATTTGATGTATTATCGCAATTTTAACACCTTGTTTATTATGGTTTCAGGCAAGTTATAAAAATCAAGGAGGAGGGAAAAATAATGAGGAGAAAATTTTCTTTAACTGTGCTGGTATTATTTGCTGCGGTTTTGCTGTGTTCGTCTGCCGTAGCAAAAAACCTTCCGCGGGAAGTGTCCATTACGCCTTTCGCCGGTGGTTATACTTATAATACGCACTACAATGAGCGTACTAATCTTGATACGTCATTGCTTTACGGATTGCGGATCGGCTACAACATGACAAAGAGATGGTCATTGGAAGGTGTTGGCACTTACGCCAATGCTTTTGCTCATCGGCCGGCCCTTGATATCAGCGGCAATTTGCGGGATAACAACGCGAAAATGTTTGGCTACCGCATGGAGGGACTTTATAATTTCCTGCCCGATACGGATATCGCTCTTTTTCTTGCGGCTGGTCTTGGCGGACGTATTCTGGATTATGACTTTAACGACGGCTATAATGACCGGAGCCATAGATTTCTTCTCGGCTACGGAGTAGGCTTCAAATACTTCTTTGCCAAACATTGGGCGCTCCGCGGTGATGTGCGCCATTTGTATCTGCCCAATGTCAATTCGGACGGCAAAAACAATTTCGAATATACCCTCGGCGTCTCTTTCCTTTTTGGCGGCAAACAGGAAGAACCCCTTCCCGCTCCCAAACCGCAGCCAAAACCGGCGCCCACTGTCAGGGAACCTGTTGTCACTACCTTCAATTATGTGGAAGATGACGTCCATACCGCTCCGCCCCTTAAATGCCCC
>JAITWQ010000146.1 GCA_031285215.1 Syntrophobacterales bacterium
TTCTCACAGTCAATATTCTGCACGTATCACGATGGTTCTTAGTGCCATAAGTTTAATTGCCGGCCTTATTCTGGCTCTTATCATCACGTATAATATTTCCCGGCCTCTCAATCAGCTAAAGCGGGCGACAGCGGCTATTTCAGAAGGGCAATTCGATTATCCCGTCGATATTATCCGGGGTGACGAAATAGGAAGTTTGGCCAAAGCCTTTCGAACCATGAAGGAGCGCCTGAAGATTCTGGAGACAAAGTTACGAGATGAAAGCCCTCTGACAGGATTGCCTGGTAATCGTGCCATTGAGGAAGTCGTTGAAAAGCGATTTTTGGAAGGGACTCCTTTCTCCTTATGTCATCTTGACCTGGATCATTTTAAACCATATGTGGATAAATATGGGTACGCATGGGGAAGTGAAGTGCTTAAGGAAGTAGCTGATATCCTTAAAGAGAAACATCATTCTAATGATGAGGATAGTTTTTTTGGGCATATCGGCGGTGATGATTTTATCATTATTGCCGACCCTAAAACGGCAGAAGTAATGAGCCGTGATGTGGTACAGGAATTTGATCGCCGCATAATGAAATTTTTTACGCAAGGCGACAGGGACAAGGGATTCATTGTAGAGCGTGATCGTCATGGTATTTTCCGAAAATTTCCCCTTGTTTCACTTTCTATTGCCATCGTGACGAATAATAATTCAAGCCAGTTTGAAAGCGCCTTAGACATGGCGCAAAAAGCAGCGGAATTGAAGGAGTATGTTAAAGCCTTTTCCGGAAGCAATGTGCTGAAACTGGAAGAATGGCAAAATTCCATTGAGTAATAATATGGTAAGGAAGTTTATTTTTTGCTTCATGATCAGGACAGATAATTTATTCCTCGCAAAGGTCATCGTCAATCCTTTTCTTTTTTTATCGCTGCCAGCCGCTTTTCTCATTGACATGGTGTTGAGTTTATTTTATAAATCGCCTCTAAAGGGGGTTGTTGAGCTTCTGATCTGATATTTTACAGGTATTAAAAAACAAAATTCATGATTTTTGAGGATACTTGATCATATTTGAAAGGGGGTGAACACAGGACAGTAATTGATAGAGAAAATTAAAGATTCGTCTAGCTGATCAAAACAGGAATTTGATCAGGTTTGACGGGTTATTCAGCTAAAATATTCAATATACTATGCCGCATACGGCAGGAGGAGAGAATATGGTGAGCAGGATTTTAAAAGGTTTTGTCGTAGCAATGTCCCTGATATTTGTTCTGAACAGCCCCGCCTTTGCCGGACATTTTGAAGCAACGATCCCTCAGGGACTATGGATGGAAGTTTGGATGTTTCATATTGAGTCCAATAAATTGACGGGCAGTAAAGGTGGCGATACAAAAGCGTTTTTGGGACAAGATAATTTTAAGTTCAAACTTAATCAGCTCCTTTTACGTCCCGTTTTTTCGGGAAAATATTTTATCTTCGATGCCCAGATTCCCATTGGTAGAATGAAAATAGATGGTTCGGAAACCATAGGTGTGTATGATAAGGAAACCGCCTTCTTGGGTGATATTTGGGTGCACGCATGGTTGCGTAATGAGAATGCCAGTGCCGCATGGAGACCTTTGGGAATCAATATGGCCCCCGGCATAGGCGTCAAGTTTCCCACTGGCTCATATGAGAAAGACAGATTAGCTAATCTTGGCGGTGGGCATGATCAGTACGATGCGCGTCTTGATTTTCGTTTTTCCAAGTTTTTCTTTGAGGGAAATCCCTTCGGCGAATCTTGGAAATGGGCCGTTGAAGGCGATATAAACTACGTCTATCGTTTTGAAGACCGTGCTCGTGACGTAAAACCGGGAAATGTTCTTAACTGGAATATCGGCGTTAACACCAGCTTGGGTTCAAACCTGAGGGCAGGATGGGATGTGGCCGGTAATTTCAAAGAGTATGACCGAAAATGCGGTGGCAGTAAACTGGATACGTACCAATTCGATCCCCTGTCCCGCTGGGGCTATAAAATTTCCACCGGCCCCACCATGTACTGGGTTCTTACACAAAACTTCCATTTAGGCGGCGTTGCCTTGGTTGATATCGACGCCAGAAACCAGACAAAGGGTTACACTGCTTATCTGCGGTGGTACTATTACTGGGATAATGACCGGCTGGGGATAAAGAAGTAGTGACGCAAAGCGATTTGTTGCGGCAACACGAGTAGAAGTGCTGTTGATAGAGAAAGTTGTGTAAATAGGGAGGCATGAGGCTTATGCCTCCCTTTTATATCCGCAGTGGCTATTTTCATAAGCAACTATTCCAAACATTCTATATTAAAAGCTCTAAAGATAAAATATCTGGCAATTAAGCACACTTCAGCCACGGCGCAGTTGTTTGATTCAGGATGGGAAATTATATCCGTACGCGCCGCGTGGCAATGGTTGCCGCGCAGTCAATGGCCAAATCTGCGGCCCCGGCGTCAATGGCGTCCTTCACAATTCTTTTGCGAATGTGATTGTTGACGTCGGCCAAGTTAATCCCTGTAACGGAGATAATTTCGGAAATCATTTCTTCAACAGCGATAACATGACTGGCAATATTGGCTGTCTTTTGCACGTGGGCTTCCACTGTTGCGCTAAGGGCCGCCAGAGCTTGTGTGAGAGCGGTCAGATTTTCCTGCAACAGGGCCATATCTTCTGATTGCAATACTACTTCTTTCTTTGGTTTCGTTGGTGCCGCTTTTTCAACATTCTTTACCGTTTTCGCTTTTGGTGCCATGTCCGACCTCCTTTGATACTGATAAAGTTCACATAAATATAAACGACTTAGACGAAAAAGCAATAATAAAAGCAAAGAGATTTATTTCTTTTTCAGGAACTGCCGGATATTGCTGCGATGATTCCAATAGATGAATAAAAGAGTTGCCATGACGCCGGCAATGGCGATCAGGTTATCATGGGCAAGGAGGATCGTTGCTGTGGCAAGTATCGTAACCAAAGCAAAGGAAGAGATAAAAGGAATTTTGGCGATGACGTATAACCCCGCCCAAGCAGCGCAGGCAATCACGACCGCATAGGATGTGAGGGGAAAGGAGAAGCCAAGGTATGCGGCCACGCCCTTTCCGCCCTGAAACCGATGAAAACAGGGATAACGGTTACCGAGAATAAGGGCAAAACCCACCCACGGAACAAGGCTTGTAGAAAGGAAATGCAAGGCCAGCAAGGCCAGGAGTATGCCCCTGAGCATATCCAGGAGCAAGACAACGGCAGCCCACCCTAATCCCGCCTGACGCCACACATTGACCGTACCGGCATTACCGCTGAAATGAGAGCGGGGATCTCCTTTTCCCAGAAGGGAGAAGAGAATAATGGAAACATTCACCGACCCGGCTAAATAGGCCCCTGCCATGAGGAGGACAGGAAGTATCAACGTGTTTGCATCTATATTGGTCATAAGTCGCCTTTTACGAGGGTGAAAAGATGGTCGTCCACCATGTCATGATAGGCCGTGCAGGGCCGTCCATGCCGGCGAAAACGGCTTTCGTTTTTTCCTGATTCTTCGACGGAGGTATCCTTCCATGAGGAAGTAATGGGTGTCTGGGCGGCCTTAGTGACACATTCTTTAATTGACCAGATACGAAGAGAAGCGGCAACAGATCCTAAAGGGGAGTTGTCCGCCAGAGCTATTTCCTTTGTATCCATGTAGAGATGCCGCGCTTTAAGAACTCGCTCCGAAAGATATTCCACATCCACGCCAATGGGTTCTTCCGCAGATGCGGCGACGGCAAAACGCCGGTCATGGGAGAGGGAACAAAAAAAAGATTTGTATCCCGCCAGATCAGGACACCATGGCCTTATGCCGTCCGGATGGATGGTGTTAATGGCTTGTGCCGGCGTGGTAATATCCGCCGCCATCAGGCGCGCCAATGCCTTCAGTGCCAGGC
>JAITWQ010000153.1 GCA_031285215.1 Syntrophobacterales bacterium
GGCAGCATGGCGGGAAAATATGATAAAGTCCACCTTGTCCCCTATGGAGAATATGTTCCCCTCCGCCCGTTTTTCCCTTTTCTGAATAAGCTGGTGGAAGGCGCCGGCGATTTCCAAAAGGGAAAACATATCACCCCTTTACCCATGGGAAAATATGCCGTGGGAGTGCTGATCTGTTATGAAGGCATTTTCCCCTGGATTGGCCGGGAGTACAAGAGAAAAGGGGCCGATTTGCTGGTCAATATTACCAATGACGCTTGGTTCGGTTCTACCTCCGCGCCTTACCAGCATATGTCCATGACGGTTTTTCGCGCTGTCGAGAATCGCACCTTTCTTTTACGTTCCGCCAATACGGGAATCACCGCCATCGTCAGCCCGACCGGCGAGATCGTGAAGCAAACGGAACTGTTTACACGAACGTTTCTGAAAGGAAGTGTAAAATTCCTTGATCGCAAGACCATCTATACGCTATATGGCGATATATTTGTCTATGTATGCCTGATCCTGCTGGTACTCATTATCTTAACCGCGAAAAAAGGAGTGCGTCCCCATGTTTGATGAACTGATTGAAAAGACAAAGGATTTAAAGAAACGTATTGATTTCATCGGGGACTGTCTTTGACCTTCAGGAAATTGAGTATCAGATAAAATCACTGGAAAAAACCGCCCTCCAGGAATCCTTCTGGAATAATCCTGAAAAGGCCAGAACCATCCTCAAGCAGAAAAATCATCTGGAACAGAAGCAGATGCAGTGGCAGGTCCCCATGTCGGCCTTGCGGGATTTGGAAGCCCTTTTATCCCTCGCCATAGAAGAAAAAGATGATTCTCTGTCCGGCGAGATTACCGCGGAAATAGAATCTTTAGATAAGGTGGTCAACGGTTGCGAACTAAGGATGATGCTTCGCAATGAAGAAGACGCCATGAACGCCATCATGTCTATCCATGCCGGGGCCGGGGGAACGGAATCTCAGGATTGGGCGGATATGCTTTTGCGCATGTATCTGCGCTGGGCGGAAAAACGGGCATTTAAGACGGAGATTATTGATTATCTGGCGGGAGACGAAGCGGGTATCAAGAGTGTTTCCTTTACTTTGGATGGTGATTATGCCTATGGTTACGCCAAGGCGGAGATCGGTATCCATCGCCTGGTAAGAATTTCGCCCTTCGATGCCAATTCGCGGCGTCACACCTCCTTTGCCTCTGTTTTTGTGTATCCTGAAGTGGATGACGATATTGAAATTGATATTGAGGAAAAGGATCTGCGCATTGATACGTACCGTTCTACGGGGGCGGGTGGACAGCATGTGAATAAAACGGATTCTGCTGTCCGAATTACCCATATCCCGACGGGTATTGTGGTGCAATGCCAGAACGAACGATCCCAGCATAAGAATAAATCCATGGCGATGAAATATCTGCGTTCCCGTCTTTATGAGCGAAAACTGCAGGAAAAGGCGGAACAGCTGAATCAAATTGAGAAAAGTAAGAAGGATATTGCCTGGGGCAGTCAAATCCGTTCCTATGTTCTCCATCCGTATAAAATGATCAAGGATCACCGCACCAATCTGGAAATCGGCAATGCCAACAAGGTTCTTGACGGCGATCTTGACGATCTGATCAATGCCTATTTGATGATGAACTCAACTTGAAACTAATCCCCTCTGGGTACAATGTCCCCGGATTCCGTAAGATGATACCCCTCGTGGTAATCTACAAGGATACCGTTCATCTCCCGGCGGAATTCCTCCAGTCCGGCGGGGGTGTCGTAGCCGTCATAATCACGGCAGACAATACCGCAGCACCCCAGAATATCGTACAATTCCCCAGGCTGGGAAACATGATCGTACAGAAACTCAATGGCCTCAAAAAGTTTTTCTTCCGCAATATCTTCTGCCGCCCATTCCTCCAGAGGGAAAATGGGAAACTTGAGGGACATGGCGGCCTTGTTTCTGGCGCGCGGCGCTAAATAATCTTCGGTAATTCCTAATTTTTCCTTAAAATAATCCCTGTCCCGAAAATAAAGATAAAAATATTTCAGTTTTTCATATAATCCTGCCGCATCCAGCTGCCGCATACTCATCCTTGACGTGTAATATTGCCTGATTTCCCCGCTCATTCGTATCGCTCCTTCTCTTTTGCTGAAATTTTTATATCGGCTCCCGGAAAATAATGTCACCCTTATAAAACTTTTCCTTATTGAAATGGCATTATTTAATAGCAGATTTATGGGGCGAACGAAACAGACATTATCCTTAAACCCGCAAGGAATTCCCTTGACAAGCTCTTTTTTCTTGTGTACATGACGTCGTATGTTTTATATTCTCCGTCACGGGGCTTTTCCTCACTGAGAGTTGTTTTCTGCGAGAATATTCAAGGGTCGCGGGAATTTAAATCCGGTTGGAAGCGGCTCCATTGAGCGGGGAAATGTATACTTTTACACAAATATTGGCAAGGGGAGGAGAAGATGAAGAGAAAAATCGGTGTTTTGTTTCTTGTACTTGCGGCGTCATTGATGGTTTGTTCGGTTGCAATGGCGAAAAACCGTGCGGAGGCCTGGTCGGTTACACCCTTTATCGGAGGGCAGCATTTTAATTCAGATACCCATCTGGATAAAGCCCCTATCGGTGGTGTGCGTGTCGGTTATAACCTGACCGAGGCTTGGACACTTGAAGGCCTTGTTTCCTTAGGGCTGGATAACGACAGTGATAACAACGGCTATGGAGACGCTAAGATCACCAACTACAGATTGGAGGC
>JAITWQ010000196.1 GCA_031285215.1 Syntrophobacterales bacterium
TTTGCCATTGATGAGCCTGAATTGTCCGGTGGTACGGGTATCGGCGAATTGGGTCTTTCCCTTACTCTTTCCAAAATCATTGGCCTGTCCATCGACCTTGGCGTACAGGGCTACATGGGTGAAAGAGAAGGCGTCACGGGCGCTCTGCGAATGAAGTACGAATTTTAAGGGCAGCTGCAAGTTAGCGTCTGCCTGAAGGCAGACGCTAACAGTTGTTAGTTTCAAGTTGCAAGCAGGGGGCGACCGCCTCCGGTCGCCCGCAACAGGCGCAAGGGCGGCGTCCAGCCGCCCGTTTCTAAGCAGACAGCGCGCCGCCGGCGGCAGGATCAGGAGTGTATTTTCTTCAGGACCAAGGCCATGTTTTTGCCCAGATTCCTCATGGTGAGCAATCCCTCTTCATCCTGCAAAACCTCTCCCTTCTCGCGCCCGATGCCGACGTTCCAATAACTGGAGCCGGGGATAATCATTTGGCCGATAAGAAAAAAGTGGTTCAAGGTGTCAAAGGCGTGAATTCCTCCTGCCCGGCGTACCGCCACAACCCCGCCGCCGGCTTTCAGGCGCAGCATATCTCCGTTGACCTTGGCTACCATGCCGGCCCGGTCAATAAGGGCCTTCATCTCCGCCGAAACGTCCGTGAAATAAGTCGGCGATCCTAAAATGATTCCCTGGGCCTCTTCCATTTTGGCAATGCAGGTGTTGACGTCATCAGGAACAGCGCAGCGATGGTTTTGATTTTCCAGGCATTTATAGCAGGCAATACAGCCATGGAGCGTCTTACCCGCAAGATCCATAAGTTCCGTTTGGATACCTTCCTTCTCCAGTTCGCCGAACACTTCCTTTATCAGCAGAGACGTGTTACCATCTTTCCGCGGGCTTCCATTGAAACCAATTACCTTGATCATGTTAAACTCCTTTTTAAAGAATGAGAAAAAAGATGAGAATAATTAAACCATGACGCCCAGCGGCGTGAACAGATGATCTCTTCTAACATGGAAGAATTTGTCCGTCAAGACGGGCGAACAGGGCGGAAATAAAGGGGTGTTTTCAATCAGAGAATAGCGATATATGGATTGCAATGGTATCATGAGAATCGAAATCAAAAAGGGAGGAATATTATGGAAGGGGTGAAATCTTTTCTCACTTGCCAAACTTCTGTTTTGGAGGCCGGTAAATGGCTGGCTCAAAATGGGTTTTTCGGTACATCTCTGGGTACGGGAGGAAATGTTTCTCTGCGGGTGCCGCCGGGGGATATTTTGGCGATTACGCCGACGGCAAAGCGTTATCATGATCTTGTCCCGGAGGAGATTTGCGTTGTTGATTTTGCGGGGAAAAGACTCGCCGGGCCTTTCCGTCCCTCCATTGAAATTGACATGCACCTCGCCGCCTATAACCGGCGGCCTGATATTGGGGCCGTCATTCATACCCATCAGGAGTATGCCAGCGTCTTTTCTCTTCTTGGCCATGCTGTTCCCGTTCTCCTCGAAGAGGTCGCCTTCAAGATTGGCCGGCAAATAGATATGATTCCCTTTGCCCCTGCGGGAAGCACCGCCCTTGCTGATCGCGTAAGGGAAAAACTTACAGCCGATGCTAACGGGTATATCCTCCAGAATCATGGCGCGCTGGTACTGGCGGAATCAATGGACGAAGCTCTTTTAAACGTGGAGCTGCTGGAGAAGATGTGCCGTGTTTACTATTTTGCCCTTGCGACAGGGAAACCTGTTTCAACTCTTCCCTGAATTTTCCATGGTGCGGCAGTGAACAGGATAAAACGCTCTTTCTTGACAGACTTTCTCTTTTTGTATAGAAAACAGGGATATTCAGTACCGTAAAAAATCTCACGGTTGGCAATTTTTAATCATAACAAGATAGATGAACGTTCCGCGAAAATAATGAGGAGATAATAATGAAGCCGGACAACAACATTCGCCTGACAGAAACCGTCCACGGTGGCGGCTGAGCTTGTAAAATAGGTCCGGGAGACCTAAAGGAAGCATTAAAGGATCTGCCCTTAATAACGGATCCCAACCTGATCGCGGGCATGGAGCACGCGGAAGATGCGGGAGTGTACCGCCTGAGGGACGATCTTGCCATCATTCAGACCGTTGATTTTTTTACGCCTATTGTGGATGATCCTTATATTTTTGGTCAGATAGCCGTGACCAACGCCCTGAGCGATGTCTATGCCATGGGCGGAAAACCGCTGACGGCCATGAACATTGTTTGTTTCCCCATCAAAACCATGCCCATTCATATTCTCCGTGATGTTTTGCGGGGAGGTATGGAAAAAATGAGGGAGGCCGGCGTACTCCTTGTCGGCGGGCATAGTGTTGAGGATAATGAATTAAAATACGGCCTTTCCGTGACGGGCGTCATCCATCCCGACCGTGTACTCCTGAACAGAGGGGCGCGGGCCGGCGACAAACTCATCCTGACCAAAGCCCTGGGAACCGGCATTGCCGGAACCGCCCTGAAAGCGGGTATGGCAGATGATGTTCTTCTTGCCCGCTCTGTATCCTCCATGACCACGCTGAACAAGAAAGCAGCCGAATTAATGGAGAATTGCAAAACCATTCACGCCTGCACCGACGTTACGGGGTTTGGATTTTTAGGGCACGCCGCCGAAATGATTGGCGGAACGGAGACAGGGTTTTGCATCGAAGGGTCGCAAATTCCTTATTTCCCCGAACTTAAGAAATTGATCGCGGAGGAAATTATTCCCGGCGGTCTTCTCCGCAACAAACGCTATGGCGAGTCTTTTCTTGATGTTGATTCCCGCTGTCCGGAATGGCTTGTTGATATTTTATTTGATCCGCAGACAGCAGGAGGGCTTTTAATCGCCCTTGAAGCCGCAGAAGCGGAAGAACTGGTGAAAGAAATGCGCGGTGCGGGTATTGAGGAAGCGTCCATTGTCGGTTCTGTGACGGATACATCACCGGGAAGAATCATGCTTGTTTTTTGACGAGGACGTAAGGAGTTAATACCAATAAAATCTATATCAAAGGGCATTGCCGCAGACTTCCTGACGGAAAAGTGAGGGCTATCATGGAAAAACGCTGGGTTGGCCTTGAAGAAGCATTAAGGTTGACAGAGGGAAATTTAACTTTGATGCCGCCGGAGGTGCTGCCTCTTCATGAATGTGCTCAGCGGATTGCCGCAGAGGATGTTTATGCGCAGATAGATTCGCCGTCTCTTACGGCCTCTCTTAAAGATGGTTATGCCGTTTGCGCCTCCGATGTCGCCTCTGCCGGTGAAAAGACACCCGTTATTCTTCCTCTGGCGGGAGTGGTTGCAGCAGGCGAAACGACCTTTTTGGCTCTGGAAAAAGGACAGACAATCCGAATCCTGACAGGCGCTCCTCTTCCCTCCGGCGCTGAGGCGGTAGTGTCCCAGGAATTCACTCGGGAAGATGATCGTCAAATAACCTTTTTCGCCCATGCGGAAGCCGGCAGAAATGTTCTCAAAAGAGGTACAGATGTCAGGAAGGGCGAGCAGATTGTACGTAAAGGAGAAATATTAACGGCGGGACATGCCGGGCTGTTGGCCGCGGCGGGGCTGGAATCCATTCTTGTACACCGCCTGCCCAGGGTGGCCATTGCCGCCACGGGAGACGAGATTATCGCACCGGGAGAGCCTTTTCGGTCCGGCGCTATTTTTGCCAGCAACCTCGTTACCTTGTCCGCTTTTCTGCGGCATCGTAAAATAGAAGTCGTGACAAAAATCATTAAAGACCGGCCGGAGCAGATACGCGAAGCGGTTTCTTCCCTGCTGGCGGAAAGCGATGTTCTCCTGACCATTGGCGGGGCATGGGAAGGGGATAAGGATTATGCCCTGCGCGTCCTGCATGACCTTGGCTGGGAAGCGTATTATCACCGTGTCCGTATCGGCCCCGGGAAAGCCGTTTCCTTTGGCGTGCTGCAAGGCAAGCCTGTCTTTTGCCTTCCCGGAGGGCCGCCGTCTAACGAGATGGCCTTTTTGCAGATTGCCTTTCCCGCCATTCTTGCCATGTCCGGCGACAGCTCTCCCGCCTTAGCCGCAACGCAGGCCGTACTTACGGAAGAAGTCAGGGGGCAAAAGGACTGGACGCAATTTATTTACGCGGAGCTGCGGGAAGAAAACAGTAAATGGTATGCCACCCCCCTCGTTTCCGCCAGCCGGTTGAAAAATATGGCCGGGGCCAAAGGGCTGATCAAAATTCCCGAAGGAGAACAGGTTTTGGCGTCAGGCGAAAGAATCACGGTGCAATTATTGGTCTGAAAGGGGGCAGGAAAAACAATGGAGCAGTTTTCCCTGACAACAGGCAGCCGCTGCCAGATGATTGATATTACCGGTCAGGTGCGGGATATTCTTTACAAATCCGGCTGTGCAGCGGGGATATGTTATGTGTTTGTTTCCCATACCACGGCGGGAATTACGATTAACGAAAACGCAGACCCTGATGTTCCCAAAGATATTCTGGCTGCGCTGGAAAAATTGGTTCCCGAACATGGCAGCTACCGCCATCGGGAAGGAAACTCCGATGCCCATGTCAAGTCCTCCCTCATGGGTTCCTCTCAAACCGTTTTTATTGAAGATGGCAAGCTGGTTTTGGGAACCTGGCAGTCCCTTTTCTTTTGTGAATTTGACGGCCCGCGCCGGCGAACCGTTTGGGTGAAAATTATGCCCGCGTCCTGAAAACGCCGGTATCATTCCTTCTGAAATACCAATGGATTATGTTCCGTTCAGGCTTTAACCGCAATTACGGCGTTGGCTGCAAGCGGGCGAACTGTGCAGAGAGGCAATGAATAACGAGATATGGACGAATTTGAACAATATAAGGAATATCTGCGGCAGCACAGCGGCTTTGTCGCGGAGTGGAAGAAAAAAGTAACGGAAATAAATATAATGAAACATAAAAAAATTGAGTGAAATAATGGCAAAGAAAAAAGAAGTAAAAACAGAAACTTTCACAAATGAAATGAAAGTAGAGTTTTTGGGTTGTGATACGGTTGAGAAACTGAAAACTTTTTTAAACAATTTTGATATTCAAAGTTCAGATATGTTTGGAAACTCTATTTTACATTATTACTTGAATAACAGGAAATCTTTTATTTTAACTTGGAATATTTTAATACCTGAAATTTTAAATAGAGGATTAAATATCAATCAAACACAATCGCAAGGGGCATTTGGAAGAAG
>JAITWQ010000013.1 GCA_031285215.1 Syntrophobacterales bacterium
GAAATATTTTTACGGGAATTGATCTCCAACGCTTCCGACGCTATTGATAAACTGCGATTCCGTTCTCAGACGGAAGCGGATATTTTGGGGAGCAATACGGAGTTTAAAATCAAAATCATCCCCGATAAAGAAAAAGGAACTTTGGAAATCTCGGACAACGGCATCGGTATGACCTACGAAGAAGTGGTAAACAACATCGGCACCATCGCCCAAAGCGGCACTGCCCACTTCCTCAAGGCATCTCAGGAAGGAGAAAAAGCAGCCTCCCTGCTGCCGGAATTAATCGGTCAGTTCGGCGTCGGTTTCTACAGCGCCTTTATCGTTGCCGATAAGGTAACCATCATTACCAGGGCTGCGGGATCTGAACAGGCCATTAAATGGGAATCAGCGGGCAGCGGCTCATATACCGTCGAGGAGACGGAAAAAGAAACCAGGGGAACGACGGTCATCCTCCGCCTCAAAAAAACGGAAGAAAAAGACGAGCAGGATTTCACCGACGAATGGGTTATCCGCGACATTATTAAACGCCACTCCGATTTCGTCGCCTACCCCATCGTCATGGACACAGAAAGGACAGAGCCTGTTCTGGATCAGGATAATAAACCCATCCCCGACAAAACGGAAAAGGTGATCCGCGAAGAAACGCTTAACTCCATGAAGGCGATCTGGCTGCGCGACAAAAAAGAAATCACCGATGACGAATACCGGGAATTCTATCAGCACGTCGGCCACGACTGGACTCCTCCCCTCACCCATATGCACGTGAAACTGGAAGGCGCGACGGAATATACAGCCCTCCTCTACATTCCCGCCCATGCGCCTTTCGACTTCTTTTCCGGCATGGAAAAGCACGGCGTCAAACTCTACAGCAAGCGGGTGTTCATCATGGACAACTGCAAAGAGCTTATGCCCTCCTATTTGTGCTTTATCAAAGGCGTTGTTGACGCCCCCGATCTTAATTTGAATATCAGCCGCGAAATTCTCCAGCAGGACGTTTTGGTCAGAAATATCCGCAAGAATCTGGTGAAAAAAATCTTCGATCTTTTAACCAGTCTGGAAAAGGAAAAGTATGATACTTTCTTTGGCGAATTCGGGGCGATTTTCAAAACGGGCATTTCTACGGATTTTGAAAACAGGGAAAAGATCGCCTCCCTCCTCCGCTATAAAACCACCCATTCCGGCGGCGCGTATGTTTCCCTCAAAGACTACATCAACCGCATGAAACCGGATCAGGAGAAAATTTTCTACATTACCGGCGAGAACATGGTCTCCCTGCAAAACAGCCCCCATCTGGAAAAACTGAAGGAAAAGGATTTTGAGGTCATTCTCATGACCGACCCCATTGACGAGTGGGTGGTGCGCGATCTCCGGGAGTTTGAAAAGAAACCCTTCGTCAGCGCAGAAAAAGGTGATCTTGAATTTGAAAAGGTTGACGATCAGCAAAAAGAGGCCTTCGTCCCTTTATTCCAGCACATTCAGACGCTCCTTCAGGAAAAGGTAAAGGAAGTAAAACCTTCCACCCATCTTAAAGATTCCATCTCCTGCCTCTCCGGGGCGGTTAACGACATGAGCGCCTACCTGCAAAAGGTACTCAAGGCAACGGGTCAGGAAATACCCGTGGAAAAGCGCGTTCTGGAAATTAATATGACTCATCCGTTCACGGAAAAGATAAAAACTATTTACGAAGCAGATAAGGAAGCGCCGGCGCTGAACGATTACGCCCAGTTGCTGTACGATCTGGCCATCGTCTCTGAGGGAGGAAAACTTGATAATCCTTCACGATTCAGCAAAATGATTGGGGATTTGATGGTTAAAACAGAAGCATAGATTATGCGCAATGGGATATAAAACCGCCGCCGGACCCACACGCTCGCGCCGGTTTGCAATCGCGTCCCTGCGGCTGCCATGCCAGACAAACTCCCCCGTGAAGAGGTGGGCGCAGACAGACGGGATGGTTGAGAGAATTGCAGCGCGGACAACATGACCGCGAGAATAAAAATATAAAAGCGCCAAATTTCCCCTGAGGTTATTTATGACTGTTTTGCAAGCTGTTTTACTGGGCGTTATCCAGGGTTTAACAGAACTGCTGCCCGTCAGCAGTTCCGCTCATCTTGTTATTGCCCGAAGCTTTATGCCCAATTTCAACCAACCGGGCGTCCTTTTTGATGCAGTGCTTCACATGGGCACCCTCTTATCCGTCATCTATTTTTTCAGGAAGGATATAACCGCCATGATATCATCCATCCTGCCCACAGGAGCAGGGGCGGCCTCTGCAAGCGGCCAGAAAAAAACCTATCGCAAATTGATTTTTCTGCTTGTAATCAGCACGTTCATCACCGCCGCCGTGGGCTTATTGTTCAAAGAGGAAATTGAGGGTCTCTATTCTTCCGTAAAAATCTCTCTTCTGATGCTTTGCGTTACCGGAATCATCCTGTTCCTCTCGGACAAAGTCAAGTACGCCTCCCGTAAAGAAGGAAACGTGTCCGTTATAGACGCCTGTTTGATCGGATTCGTTCAATCCATAGCCCTTATACCGGGCATTTCCCGGTCGGGATCAACAATCGCCTGCGGTATTTTCCTGGGACTTACACGGGAAACGGCGGCGCGTTATTCCTTTCTGCTGTCCATACCGGCCATTCTCGGCGCTGTCGTTCTGCAAAGCCGTCATTTTTCCGCGATCACGCAAAATGATATTCTGCCCTACGCTTTAGGCTTTGCCGCCGCCGCTGTTACCGGTTTTCTCTCCCTGCAAATGCTCTATTTCATCATCAAGCGGGCGCGGCTTCGCTTTTTTGCCTACTACTGCTGGCTCTTGAGCGGAAGCGTCATGTTCTTCCTCTGGTACAAATAAAATATGGAATGATCTTCCTGTTTTTTTCATCGAAACCCTTTTTAAAATGATCGTTTTTTGATATACGCCTTTTGTAAGATAAGCGATTATAATCCATATCGTTATTTAATACGTCCCATCGTCAGGCAGAAAAAGATTTTCTCCGGGGAGGAAAGGAAACAGCAAATATGAACGTCAGGTTCATCAACCCTTTTCTGGACGGTACTGCAGAAGTTCTCAAAACAATGACCTTTACGGATGCGGAGACGGGAAAGGCCTATCTCAAGAAAGATGACGCCGCCCACGGGGAAATTTCCGGCATCATTGGCATTACGGGGGATATTGTGGGTTCCCTTGCCGTCAGTTTTGAGGTGAGCTGTATTTGCGGCATTGTAAGCAGTATGCTGGGTGAACAATATAACGAACCAACCCGCGATGTCCTCGACGCGGCAGGAGAATTGACCAATATGATCTCCGGTGTCGCCCGCACCAGGATGGAAAAAGACGGTTTAAGCGTTTTTGCCGCGATTCCCTCTGTGGTCATCGGAAAAGACCATACCATCAGCCATATCCTCAAAGCGCCCAGTATTGTCATCCCCTTCTCCACCCCCCATGGCCGGTTTGTTATTGATATCTGCGTTAAAGCGACGGAGACCAATATGAAAGATCAGGTGGCTTACGATGTTGTTAACAAAGCGACTCTTCCCCAGGGAAAAATAGCGAAAACATCTCCGGCCTCACCTGCGGCGGCGGCGCAAACAGCCGCCGGAAAACCGGCATCTCCGCCGGAAACCGCTTCCTCTCCGGGCGAAGAAACACAACCCGAATCACGCCTCGACAAGCTGAAAAAAAATATGCGCAAACTGAGCCAGGCAAGGGAGGAATTATTTAAAGAACTGGAATCACAGCCCTTTATGGTACTGGCCAAGAGAAAAGAGAAAAAGAAATTGCTTGATATCTACGATGACAGGCTGCGCAAAATCAAACTTGACATATCCACGGTTCAGGCCATTGAAGCGATGGACAATACCTCTGATCCGGAACGCGCCATTAAGGCGCACTTTCAGGATCATGTCCGCAATCACAAATAACCACCCGTTGCTCCATGGCAAAAAATAAAGGATTTAAGAAAACAACCGAAATTAAGGGAATTCTCCTCATTACGCTCTCCCTGCTTCTTTTGTTATGCCTCCTTTCCTATTCACCCCAGGATAATTCCTATACCTATTACGCTTCAAACCCGGATAAGGTTAAAAATCTGATCGGCACTGCCGGTTCCCATACCGCCGCTTTCCTGATCCTTCTTTTTGGAGGAAGTGTTTTTTTCCTTCCCCTTGTGTTTTTCATCGCGGGAATAAGATATTTGGTCAGTAACGCTTTTCGTATCAAAGCGTCCCATGTTATGGGCTGTATCGGCCTCATTTTATCCACCTCCGCCCTGCTGACACTGACCTTAAAAGAATTTGCCGTTTCCGGGACGCCTCTCCAGGCAGGCGGCCTGCTCGGATTTTGGGTAACCAGATTTCTGAACGGATGGCTGAGCGTAACGGGTACTGCCCTCGTATCCGCCGCCCTGCTGATCATCTCACCCATGATCATGAGCAACTTCTCCGTCGTACTGACGGCAAAAATACTTTCCCGCCTCACTGCCATGTCCTGGTTTCGGACGCACGGTCTTTTTTCCGCCCTCAAAAAGCGGCTAAGCATCCACGGTACCGATAAAGACGCCATTCCCGTCATCAAGCCCGCGAAAGAAGACCCGCCGTCTTCACCTTCGCCCAGGGAGGAAAAACAAAAGGCGGAACAAGCTTCCTTTGATTTCATACCTAAACGGGCTTTTTTCCGCCTCCCCACTCTCAGTCTTCTCTCCGACGCGCCGCCCAATAATGACAAAAAGGTGCGGCGGGATACCCTCATCACCAACTCCAGAACATTGGAAAAGAAACTTGCCGATTTCGGCGTGGAGGGGAGAGTTGTGGAAATTCAGCCTGGACCGGTGGTTACCATGTACGAACTTGAACCGGCACCGGGAGTAAAGATAAACAAAATTACAACGTTAACCGACGATCTGGCCCTGGCCCTGCGTGCGCCAAGCATACGCATTGTGGCCCCTATCCCCGGAAAAGCCGTGGTGGGAATTGAAATTCCCAACCCGGAAAGGGAAGACGTCTATCTCAAAGACGTACTGGATAACCCCCTGTTTTCCAACAACACCCATAATCTGCCCATCGCTTTGGGTAAAAATATCGTCGGCGCTCCTGTCATTGCGGATCTGATCCGTATGCCCCACCTGCTCATCGCCGGTACAACAGGATCGGGCAAGAGCGTCTCCCTGAATGCCATGATTTGCAGTATTCTCTTCAAAGCAACGCCCGATGAGGTCAAGTTTATCATGATTGACCCAAAGCGGATAGAATTGGCCTCCTATGAGGGGATTCCCCATCTCCTTCATCCCGTTGTCATTGATCCGAAAAAGGCCGCCCAGGTTTTAAAATGGGCTGTTCAGGAAATGGAGCGCCGCTACCAGCTGATCAGCACTTTGGGCGCGAAAAATATCGGCGTGTACAATAAAATGCTGAAGCGGCGAAAAGAAGATGAAGGCCAGCTTTCCCATGACGGCGAAATGGAAGAGGAACTCACGTCCCCTGCTGACGCCGCGGAGTTTCAGGAGGAAGAAAATATCCCTTCCGCACCGGAAGCAAGCGCCCTTCTGTCTCCTCTGCCCTATATCGTAATTATTATTGATGAGCTGGCCGACCTGATGATGGTGGCGCAGCGGCATGTCGAAGAATCTCTGGCGCGTCTCGCTCAAATGGCCCGCGCCGCCGGTATTCATCTTATCCTCGCCACGCAGAGGCCGTCAGTTGATGTAATCACGGGCCTGATCAAGGCCAATTTCCGCGCCCGCATCTCGTTTCAGGTTTCTTCCAAAATTGATTCCAGAACCATTCTTGACGATCAGGGAGCGGAAAAACTCCTGGGCGCAGGCGATATGCTCTTCATTCCCCCCGATACATCGCGCCTCACCCGTATCCACGGCGCCTTCGTGTCGGATAAAGAGATTAACCGCATCGTGGAATACGTCAGGAAGCAGGGACAACCCGTTTACGACGAATCAATCACGAAAGACATCATTGACGATGAAGGCCGGGAACAGGAAGATAAGGAATTTGATGAGAAATACGACGAAGCCGTGGAATTGGTTACCGATTTGGGACAGGCGTCCATTTCTCTGGTACAGCGATACCTGAAAATCGGTTATAACCGGGCGGCCCGCATCATTGAACAGATGGAAAAAGAGGGGATTGTCGGCCCCGCCGATGGCGCCAAGCCCCGTAAAATCCTGGCCCAAAAGATGCCTAAATGATACGGAAGAAGGTCTATATCCTCAGTCTGGGATGCCCGAAAAATCTCATTGACGCAGAAATTATGTCTGCGGCCCTCCAAACCGCCGGTTTTGATATCACCCCCAAAGAGGAGGAGGCCGCTATTATCATGGTCAACACCTGCGCCTTTATCCTTCCTGCCAAAGAAGAATCCATTGACGAGATTCTGCGCCTGGTTCAATGGAAGACGCGAGGTTCGTGCGCCCGTCTTATTGTCACCGGCTGTCTGGCACAGCGCTATGGTCAGGAGCTTTGCCGGGAAATCCCGGAAGTTGATCTGTTTCTGGGCATAAATGAAGCCGGTCATATCGCTGGCCATGTTCAGCGCCTGCTGCGGGAACCACCTGCTTTGCCCGGCCGCGCCGTCATATCGCCTCCAACTTTCCTGATGACGGCGCACCATAAACGCCGCCTGGCCACTCCTTTCTACAGCGCTTATCTGAAAATCGCCGAAGGATGTTCCAACAGATGTTCTTACTGTGTCATCCCTTCCGTCAGGGGGGCGCTGCGCAGCAGACTCCTTCACGATATTCTCGCCGAGGCCTGCGAGCTGGTTGATAACGGTGTGAGGGAATTAATTATCACCGCTCAGGACACCAGCGCCTACGGACGCGATCTTGCGGATCACCCGTCGTTGCCGGAGCTGCTGCAAAAACTCGCCGCCATTCCCGATTTGCATTGGATTCGCCTCCTGTACACCTATCCGGAAGAATCGACGGACGGTCTTTTCCGGGTAATCGCCGCCGAAGAAAAGATTTGCGCCTATATTGATGTTCCCATTCAACACATTGACGACGATATTCTTGCCGCCATGAACCGGCGCGGAGACAGCAAGATGATTCGGGAACGTCTGGAGCAGGCGCGCTGCCTTATTCCGGGAGTTGCCCTGCGTACCTCTCTCATCGTCGGTTTTCCCGGAGAGACGTATAAAAAATTCAAGACCCTCCTGTCTTTCGTGGAAGAGATGCGCTTCGACCACCTTGGCGTTTTTACCTATTCTCCCGAAGAGGATACCCCGGCCGTCAGTTTGCCCGGTCATGTGGGAGAAAGAACCAAGAAAAAACGCCGCGGCATGATTATGGAAGCCCAGGCCCTCATTTCGCTGGACATCAACCGCACCCTCATTTCCTCCGTTCAGGAGGTTCTTGTGGAGGGGAAAAGCGATTTGGAAGACTACCCGTATCTGGGGCGATGCCGCCGCCAGGGACCCGACATTGACGGCATAACCTATTTACGCGGAAGAAATTTGCGGGAAGGTGATTTTGTCATGGCCCGCATCGTTGCGGCTGACGAATACGACCTTTTCGCTGTTGCGGAAGATATGTAACATTTCTCCCGAAGGAGAAAGCATATCATTAACACGATCTTCACAAAATTTGTCTATTCCCGTAACAAACGGGAAAGGCGATTGACGATTTTATCCCCCTGCTCCCGCGTCTCGAAGGCCTGGTGACAGGTCAGGTCGCAGGAGATGGGCGTGATGGTGACCATCCCTTTGGCAAGAAGGCAGATATCGGAGTCATCATCTTCGCGGCCGGCAGGGCGCGTATCCCCTGTAATCCAGTAATAGACATTACCGCGAGGATCCGTTCGTTTATCGTAGGATTCCATAAAACGCGCCTGTCCCTGCCTGGCCAGGGCTACGCCTTTGATTTCGCTTTCCGGCAAGGCCGGCACGTTGACGTTCAGGGCCATGCCGGGAAAGAGATTTTCTACGGCGAGAATACGGGCTATTTTACGGGCAAAGCGGGCGGCGAAGGTAAAATCTCCGTTACGAATGGCGTTCAGGGAAACGGCCAATGAAGGAACTCCCATGATCAGGCCTTCCACAGCGGCGGCAACGGTACCCGAATAGATGATGTTGACGCCGATGTTAGCGCCCGCATTAATGCCCGATACGACCAGATCCACCGGTCTGTCTGCCAGCTCGCGAATCCCCAGTTTGACACAATCGGCGGGCGTGCCGTTGACGGCATGACCGATCTCTGCTCCGTTTTTCCGGGCTTTGCGCACCATAACGGGGCGAAACAGGGTGAGGCCATGTCCAGTACCGCTTTGCTCCGCTTCCGGAGCCGCCACCAGGCAGTCCGCGTCTTGGGATAATTCCTGATGCAAGGCCCGCAGACCTTTGGCAAAAATGCCGTCATCGTTGGTTAGAAGGTAGAGTTTTTTCACCTGATATTTCCCATCCTTTATGTTTTTTCCGGCGACCCGCTTTTCAGCAAAATCAGGATTTTATCCATATCATTTTCCCGCCGGGAAAACCAGCGGGCATGATGGTGATCTCCTTGCTTTTTCCTTTGGGAGAGTGATACTATAAGTAAGTTGGTTTAAAAATCATAAAGAGGAGGGGGAAGAAATGAATTTTGATTTTGAAGAGATTAAAGAAGGGTATCTGGAAGTATTAAACAAGTACACCGTATTTGACGGACGGGCGCGGCGCAAAGAATATTGGACATTTGCCCTTGTCAATATCGTTTTTTTTCTGGGGTTAGGATTTATCGGCGGGTTGTTTGGCATGATTGCCGGTTTTTTGGGAATGTTAGTGAATATCATAAGCTTTTTATGCCTACTGGCAATTTTGCTTCCGGCCATTGGCGTCACCATAAGGCGGCTTCATGATACGGGACGGAGCGGCTGGTGGGCTTTGATTGCCCTTATTCCCCTTGTCGGCCTCATCCTTATTTATTTCGCCATTCTTGACAGCGATCCCGGCGAAAACGAGTACGGCCCGAACCCGAAAGAATAATGACTTTTGCGACTGGGGGCGGCGAACAACCGCCACGCAACCTAAAACACTTGAAACGCGATAGAAAAACTTAAACTAACAACTGTTAGCCTCTGCCCTTCGGCAGACAAGAAACTGCGGGGGTGCCATTACCGCTCGCGCCGATTTGCAATC
>JAITWQ010000076.1 GCA_031285215.1 Syntrophobacterales bacterium
ACTTCTTTAATCCTGGTAACATTTCTTCCATTAAATTCTTCCTCCTTGATAAAATTTTGGTTTGCATTACTTCTTCATCCCAACGGCACGGTCAAAAACCGCCCGATGACTCGTAAAAAACACCCGAAACTCAATATAAAAACAAAAACATGACTCTCAACAACCAGAGCCTTATAAATTACATGCCTTCCTCAATAATGAAATGGAAATTACAATGAAGTTCTCAGCATTGCTAACATATCCAAATAAAAAATGTCAAGACCTTTGTGAAAACCGCAGAAAAGGGAGATCACCGTAAAATCATTTAATCTTTTTTGCTTGCGGTGACCGCCATATTATCCCTGTGTATGACTTCGTCATAATCCTTATGGCCCAGTACCTGTTGGATTTTTGTTGACTTTAATCCCATAATTTTTCGTATTTCTTCCGCGCTGTAATTGACGAGGCCTTTGGCAAACACCTCTCCCTGGAGATTGAGACAGTTGACCGAATCTCCGATCGTAAAATCGCCTTCCACATCCACAATTCCCGACGGCAGGAGACTCTTGCCGGAATCAATGATGGCGTTCATTGCACCGTCGTCAACGGTTAGTTTTCCATGGGAACGAAGGGTGTAGGCGATCCAATATTTACGGCTGTTTAAGGGATGGCGGGCGGGGAAGAAAAGGGTGCCAACATCTTTTCCTGCAAAGATGTCCTTGAGGACGCCTTTCTTTTTCCCTTGGGCGATGATGTAGGGAATCCCGTAAGCCGTGACCTTTTTTGCGGCAAGAACTTTACTTTTCATGCCCCCCGTTCCCGCCGCAGTTCCTTCTTCGGATGCCATATTCTCAATATCTTCCGTAATATCATGAATCAGGGGGATGCGTTTGGCATTTTTGGACTTTGCGGGATTGCCATCGAAAAAGCCTTCCGTCATGGTTAGATTGATGACAAGATGCGCATCCACGGTATTGGCAATCATGGCGGCCAGGTTGTCATTGTCGCCAAATTTTATTTCTGCAACAGAAACCGTATCGTTTTCGTTAATAACAGGAATGACGCCCCATTCCAGCAGAGTTGATAATGTGTTGCGGATATTAAGAAAACGTTTTCTGTCGGTAAGATCGCTCATGGTGACAAGAATTTGGGCAACATAAATATCGTGTCCGCCAAAGGAATTGGAATAAACACGCATAAGCCTTCCCTGGCCTACGGCTGCCGCAGCCTGTTTCTGGGGGAGATTTTTCAGCGGACCGGAAATACCCAGGCGATGTTTACCCGAAGCAATCGCTCCCGAACTGACCAGGACAATGTGGTAGCCCTTTTTTATCAAGTATGAAATTTCATCAACTGTCTGGTCGATGATCTGCAAATCCAGACCGTCTTTGCCGGTCAGCACTGCACTCCCAATCTTTATAACAACTTTTTTAACTCCTTTGAGGACTTCTTGCCTTATATCTGCCATAATTCCTGTCTGTTTCGCTTAATGAAATGAAAGAAAGTGTTGTTTTTGTGTTTTAGGGGTTTGGTTCTGATTCCATGGGATGAAGTATGAAAAATATCAATATAATTCCAAGAGTTCTGCAATTTTGTTGATTATCTGTTTGATCCCTTCTCCTGTTGCGGATGAGAAATGAAAAAGCTCTACGCCTTTTGCGGCGAATAAGTCAAACTCTTTTTTGAATTGATCACGGCTTTCCGTCAGGTCTCCTTTGCTGATCGCAGCAATCTGTGGTTTATTTAATAAGTTGGCGTCAAAAGAAGCCAATTCTTTATTGATAATAGAGTATTTCTCCCATCCCGACAGGGGAGAGCCATCTGCAATGTCAATAAGATGGAGCAATACCTTCGTCCGTTCAATGTGACGGAGAAAGCGGATTCCCATTCCTGATCCTTTGTGAGAGCCTTCGATTAAACCGGGAATATCGGCCACGATGAAAGAATTGTATGCTCCGTAAGAAACAACACCAAGATTAGGGCGCAAAGTTGTGAAGGGATAATTGTCAATTTTGGGCCGCGCCGAAGATATTTTTGCTATAAATGTTGATTTTCCGGCATTCGGCATTCCCAGTAAGCCAACATCGGCGATTAGCTTCAGTACCAGACGGATATTGCGCTCTTCGCCCGCCATTCCCCCCTGGGAAAAGCGGGGTGTCTGGTGTGTTGATGTTTTGAAATGGGCGTTTCCCTTACCGCCCATGCCGCCTTTGGCGGCGAGAAACGTCTGATTATCCGCCGTGAGATCCGCTAAAATTTCCTCTGTATGATCATCCTTTACCAGCGTTCCCACAGGTACAATAATGACTAAATCCGGAGCGCTTGCCCCTGTTTTGAGACTTCCTTTTCCATTTTCGCCGCGCTTTGCCATATAGCGGGAGTGGTATCGCAAATCCAGCAATGTCCGCCGGCTTACAGAGGCCTTGATAATAATATCGCCTCCTTTTCCTCCGTCACCCCCGTCCGGGCCGCCTTTGGGAACATATTTTTCACGGCGGAAACTGAGGCAGCCACGCCCTCCGTCTCCAGCCTTGATGTAAATGTCCGCTTCGTCAACAAATCTCATTGGTCTTCAAAAGAAAAGAGGCGCCTTGTGGGGCGCCTCCGCACTGATTTTTTACAGGTTCCGGAAAATATCGGTCTCCCTCGAAACGCTTACTTCCTGCGGCTGCATTCATTTGGGAGTAATGTTTTTCAATTCCACATTAGCGGTTTTTGTTCCACCGCCGCTTATTTCTACGTTAATTTCTCCGTATATATGCGAGCTTGTTATTGTGAGGTTACAAATCATTGGCCCTTCGGTGAGGAGCAGTTTGCCATTATTTACATCAATCGCATTTTGGCTTGCAAAGCTGCCGGTAAATTCGAGATGACTGGGAGTTGGTTGTCCCGACCCATAAACCACGGCATTTGCAAAAGTGGTTTGCATTGAGGAACCTTCCAGAAATATAAATTCAGCATTCGAGCTGCCGCCTTTTGCACCGTTTTGCTTTTCCCTGACGTTTTCAGGCGACAAGTGCAATTTTTCTGCTGTCAGTTTAATTTCGGTAATTTGTTTGGCATTGGCAGAAAGAGTGATATCAAGGACGACATTTTTTGAGCTGTCGAATTCAATCACCCCTGAATACTGCTGCGGTTCTTTCTTTGAATCGCCGCAAGCAATAACCAGCGTCATTAACAATATTGCTGCTATTCCCATCGAGATTAGCAATGCTCTGTGTTGGTTTCTTGCTGCCATATGTTCTTTACACCATTTTGCGGTTTATTCCGCCGCGTAAACACTTACCTGTTTGCGTTTTTTGTCAAACCTTTCAAATTTAACAACGCCGTCTATCTTCGCAAAAATCGTATAATCCCTTCCCAGACCGACATTATTCCCGGGATGTATTTTGGTGCCGAGCTGGCGGATAATAATCCCTCCCGCGTTGATCGTCTGACCGCCGAACACTTTTACACCGCGCCTTTGCGCGTTGCTGTCACGGCCGTTACGGGAACTTCCCTGTCCTTTTTTGTGCGCCATGGTTCTTACCCTTTATGCTTAAATGGAAATTTCTTTAATTTTCATACTGGTTAAATACTGACGATGGCCGGTTTTCTTGTGGTATCCCTTTCTTCTTTTCATGCGGAAGACCGTTATTTTGGGCCCTTTCTTTTGGGCAACAATTTCACCAACCACTTTCGCTCCATCTACAAAAGGCTTGCCCAGATGAATATCTTCGCCGTTGGCAACCATCAGCACTTCATCAAATACAAAATCCTCCCCTTTGTTCCCTTCGATTTTCTCTATGGACAGAGTATCTCCCAGAGAGACACGATGCTGTTTGCCACCTGTTTTAATAACTGCGTACATGATTAAATTCCTTACAAAATGATTTTTTTGCGTTTTAGCGGACTTTCATATCATTTGTCAACATCTTTTCTGTCTGTCTTATGCGGTGAATTCAGCTTTTTGCCCGCAGGGCGGGTCAGTTATTGCGTTGGCGGAGTTATTCTATTTTTTAAAAAGCGTATCCGTTTTGATGATGTGCAGTTTTCGCAGTTCGTCTGCGGAGAGGGGGAAGATATTTGGGAGCAAATCGCAGGGATTCAATGCTCCGTTATTCAGCCATTTAATTTGCATTTGCAAAGAAAAGGAAGCCGTGTCAAACATCAGTTCTTCCACAAAAGGGCGAATGTCCTTGGTTTTGATTTTTTCCCCTGTTTTTTTGGTGATGATGCACGAAGAAGACAGAAGAAAATCGTGTATTCTGTTGTGTATTTCCTGAACCGGGAAAGCAAATTCTTTTAGCCGTACCTCATAGGAAAATCCCTGAATTATTTCACTCAGCGCCAAAGCGGAGGGAGGTATCCTTTCCGCGTTTAGTATTACCATTCCCTGGGGGAGGGCTTTATTGGCCGCGCCGATCATGGCAAAAATATCTGATGGGGGCGGGACGATGCGTATATCGGCGTATTCTGACAAGCTTTCCATGCCTACCGCTGTGGCCGTCGCAAAAGATATACGGGGAAGGGGATGAAATCCCTGAGAGAATATAAATTTAAATCCTCCCTGCCTCAGGGCGCGCACTAACGCCGAGGAGACCTCCAGGTGCGACAAAAAGCGGGACTGGTTCTTTTTTCCGAAAAGAAGGCGATATTTTTCTTCTTTTGTTTCCGGGGGGTTTTTAGCTTTCCTGTCATCGGGCAGGGTATTGGGGAGGTCGAAAGCTGTTCTCGTTTTAATATGCCTATGATCGCAGACGCCGCAATGATGACATGCGGTCAGGCGGCAATCGGGAGTTAATTCTTGCGTTAATGCTTTCTTTTCTTCCTGAAGGAGGAAATTACGCGATACGCCCGTATCAATGAAATCCCATGGCAGGGCTGCGGATGGATTGCGTTCTTGCAGATAATCGTCCCGGGGGAAACGCCGCCGCAAAAAAGGCTCTTCCCAGCAGTGAAACCGCAGCAAATCGCCCCAGCCATCAAAGCGTGCCCCTTGGCGAAACGCTTCTTCTACGATTTGTCCTGTCCTTTCATCGCCTCGGGATAAGATTCCTTCGAGAAAAGACATGCGCGAGTCGTGCCATTTAATGGCAATGCGGCGGTTGCGGATAGAGCGATAAAAATAATCCTGCTTTTGTTTTGTCTCTTCCATCGTGATCTGGCGGCGCCATTGAAACGGTGTGTGGGGTTTTGGTACAAAAGTGGATAAACTGATGGTAACGCTCCCCCGGTTTTTCCCTTCGCGAAGTGCTTTACTGGCCAAATCAACGATGCCTTCCAGATCATCGTCCCTTTCTTCCGGTAGTCCCAGCATAAAATAAAGCTTGATCGTTTTCCATCCGGCCTTGAAAACCTCACGGATAGTTGCCAGCAATTCTTCTTCCGTATTGCCCTTGTTAATTATATCCCTTAATCGTTGCGTTCCTGCTTCTGGAGCAAGGGTAAAACTTGTCTTTCTGATCTGTTTGATACGGTCTATCAGGGCGGCTGTTAACGTTTCCACACGCAGGGAAGGGAGGGACAGGGCAATGCGGTCGTCGTAATAACGGTCAATCAGGGCCGACATCAGCGATTCTATGCGGGTATAATCCCCGGAGCTTAACGACAGAAGGGAGATTTCGTCGCATCCCGTAGTTCTTAAGTTCCGTTCGGCCATTTGCATTAAAGTGTCCGGGTTTCGTTCCCGCACGGGACGCCATACCATGCCCGCCTGGCAAAAGCGGCAGCCCCGGGTGCAGCCCCGGGCGATTTCCAGCGTGATCCGGTCATGAATTGTTTTCATAAGCGGTACAATCGGACTGTCGGGAAAACGGAAGAGATTGAGATCGGCAACGGTGCGTTTGCGGATGATTTTGTTTGACCGATGCACGGAGGGCACATAAAGGGATTCGATTTGTGCCAGATCTTCCAGAATTTGTTCCCGCCGGTGGCCTTTTTCTTTGCCTGCCATAATCGCGGCGGCGATTTCTGCGATCAGTTCTTCTCCTTCCCCTATGGCAAAAACGTCAATGAAGGGAGACATGGGTGCGGGATTAAATGTGCAAGGCCCGCCGGCAAGGATCAGGGGATCATCGTCCCGCCTTTCTTCGCGGTGCAAAGGGATATGGGCAAGATCCAGCATGTTAAGAACGTTGGTATAGGAAAGCTCATATTGAAGAGAGAAGCCCACAACATCAAAATGGCGTATGGCCGTGCGGCTTTCCAGAGAGGTTAAGGATATATTGTTTTGCCGCATTTTGCTTTCCATGTCCGGCCAGGGGGCGAAGCAGCGTTCGGCGATTACTTCCGGCATTCCGTTGAGGATAGCGTAGAGGATCTGACATCCAAGATGCGACATCCCGACTTCGTAAGTATCGGGAAAGGCTAAAGCAAAGGAGAGTTTACAGGCGCGGTGGTCTTTGCGGACGGAATTGACCTCCCCGCCCATGTAGCGGCTGGGCTTCTCAACAGACAAAAGGAGAGATTCGATGTCCATTCCCGCTCTTTCCTATTCGTTGTCTTGTCTGTATTTGAAGGGGTTACGCAAAATATCCCGGTATTTGGACAGGGCAAACTGGCGGGGAAAATCTGGGGTGTTCAGGTAGGGCAGAACATTTTGCTGAAAGGTA
>JAITWQ010000131.1 GCA_031285215.1 Syntrophobacterales bacterium
CAAAAATGGCGGAAACCACCCCCAGAATGGACAGCAGGTTACGATGATTAAGGAGGCGCAAGGGAGGAAAAGGAAGATTATTAACGGCAAAGGCGCTGTTTTTGTTGGCCATGTATTCGGCGAAATAGAGATTGACCGCGAAAAACAGGAAAAAAATAAGCCCTGCAACGCCTCCCAGCAGCCATTTTGTCCAGAAAGTCGTCCAAAAGACGCCGGTATATCCTACTTCCTGAAACCAGAGCCAATCGGTGACAATCCAGGCAACCTCCATAAAACAAGCCACCGCCGCGATCAAAACCACCATAATGATCGTGCTTGCAATATTAGGTTTTCTAATCGGTTCCTGCGATCCATCAAACATAATATTCCTCTTTTTCCGTCATTCCTCCATCAATAATATGGTGGAAAAACTTTTTAATTTTACAGTGTTAAATAGTATAACTTAAAGTTTTTGTTTCACATATTATGCCTTAGGATATATCCGGCAACATGAAAGTGCAATAGATTAGCAAATACGTTTCCTGTCTTCAATGACTTTTAACACCCTTATTACCGCTGAAAAACATGCTCAAATGCGCCGAAAAGACGGGATACGGCCAAGGATCGTTCAGGCTCTGGAATTCAGGGAAGGCAAGGAGCGGCGAGAGAGCGGGTTTTGTGAAGAAAACATTAGTAAAATCAACGGTTATATGGTCGGGGCGAGTGGATTTGAACCACCGACCCTCTGAACCCCATTCAGATACGCTACCAAGCTGCGCTACGCCCCGACAAATCCTGCAAAAAAACAGACTGGCTATTAACATCTTGCGCCGCCTCTGTCAAGAATTAAGAAAGAGCAATAAAATACTTGCATCTGGCACGCTGTTTGAATATGATGTTTACCGTTTTAGGAGAAACAACTTTGTCATGAAACACAAAAAAATTTCCATATACCTGTTATTCTTGCTGTTACCCCTTTTCCTTCCTGCCTTGGGCCATGGGGATATTTTTAAATTCGTTGATGACGATGGAGTCACTCATCTGACCAATGTTCCCACAGAGCCTGATCGGAAGTACACATTACTGATCAAGGAAAAGCGCGTCATTATTAAGGTCAAAGGAGATGCAACGCGATACGCGGCACAATACGATGATCTGATCAGAAAGGCGGCGAAAAAATACGGTGTTGATTACGCCCTGGTTAAAGCTGTTATTAAGGCCGAATCCAATTTTAACCCCAAGGCTGTTTCTCCCGCCGGCGCTCAGGGACTGATGCAGTTAATGCCTAAAACTGCGGCGTCACTGGATGTTGACGATTCCTTCCATCCTTCGAAAAACATTGACGGCGGCGTCCGCTACCTGAAATATCTCCTTTCCCTTTTCAAGGGTAACACAACCCTCGCTCTCGCGGCGTACAACGCCGGCGAAGGCAATGTCGCCCGCTACAAAAACACCGTTCCTCCTTTCAAAGAAACACAGGAGTACGTCCAGCGCGTCTTCAAATACCTCCACCAGTACAATTCTGCGGCCAAAGGAGACGAGACAGGAACGCCTTAGCGCTTAACGTAACGCAATTTTTAAGGGAAAATGACTTCCAGTGTGCCATTATCACGGCCTTTATCCGGTTGCGGCGTTCATCCTTTTTGAGAAAAGATCAACAAAATATCACAAATCAACCGCCTCGTTTCCTCCCCGCCGGTGGCAGCTTTCCGATTTGACGTAGAGATATTTTCTCATATTCTCAATCTTGCGTTCTTTTATTCCCGAAATGGCGCTAAGTTCTTCAATGTCCTGAATACAGCCGCGTTCTTTAATAAAAGTGTGGATTTTGTCCGCCGTTTTCTGGCCAATACCGGGGACAAGAATAAGCTGCGCCGTCGTGAGACCATTAATATTCATGGGACGATCCGGCGTGATTTTCTTCGCTTTTGTCATTTTTTTGGCAACAATTATTTGACGAGACGTCTCTTCGGAAAAAACCTTCCCGCACTCGCCTTTTTTCACCATGAGATACTGCCTCATGGTGGCAACCCTCTTCTCTTTTATGCCGGAAATCATGACCAATTCATTAAGATCGCGGATACATCCCTCCTGTTGAAGGAAAAGATGAATTTTATCTGCTGTTTTAGGGCCAATACCTGGAATTAACATTAATTGAGGCGGTGTAAGGGAGTGAATATTTAAAAGAATCCCCAAGGCCAGCTTTGCAGGCGGCTCCATTTCCCCCAAGGTGACACGGAACCCCGGCCCCGTATGGATGGACATGCCATCTTCTATGGGGATTGTTTCTTTTATTTCCCCCTGTGGAAAAAAACGCGCTAAAAAGGACGTCACTGTTTCCTGTGAGGAAAGGTAAAATATTCCCTGCTTCTCGCCGTTGGCAACCCATTCGACAGCGGCAGTTCCTCCTTTCTTCTCCGCCCAGGGTACTGTCCGCTCCATTTGTTTCAGGGATAAAAATCCCTTACTGCAAACGATCAGAAAAATAAAAACGATACTCCCCCAAAGGACACGGTCTTTCATCTCTTTCCCACAGAAAAAAAATCATTCTCACCGAAGCGATGAGAATGATTCTAAGCAGGCTTTACCGTTGCTGTAAAGGGTTATTTCGGCGCACAGAACACATCATGAAGGGCGGACACGGCCAGTTCCGTATATTTCGCCTGAATCACGCACGATATTTTGATTTCCGAGGTACTGATCATCATAATATTGATTCCTTCCCCGGCTAGGGTCGCAAACATTTTCGCGGCCACGCCGGAATGACTGACCATTCCCACGCCAATAATGGAGACTTTCGCCACATCTTCATTAATCTCGACCCTTTCCGCGCCAATCTTTTTGGCCGCCTCCTCCACTATTTTGGCCGCCTCCCTGATTTCCTTGCGGGAAACGGTAAAGGTCAGATCCGTATATCCGTCCATACTGATATTCTGAATAATCATGTCAATAAGAATATTGTGTTCCGCCAGCGGTGAAAGCAGCTGCGCGGCAATTCCCGGAGAATCTGGTATGCGCACAACTGTTACCTTGGCCTGATCCTTGTCATAAGTTACTCCCGAAACCACTTCTTTTTCCATTCCGTTATTTTCCATCGTTACAAAAGTTCCTCCCACATCGGTAAAAGAAGATTTAACATACAAAGGTACATTATATTTTTTGGCTAATTCCACGGAACGAGGCTGAAGCACCTTCGCGCCGGCGCGCGCCATTTCCAGCATTTCGTCATAAGTAACTACGTCAAGCCTTCTGGCATTGGGACAGATACGGGGATCTGTTGTGTAAACGCCGTCCACATCCGTATAAATATCACAGGCATCCGCATTAAGAGCCGCCGCCAGAGCAACGGCGCTGGTGTCGGATCCGCCGCGCCCGAGAGTTGTAATGTCTCCCTTCTCATTTACCCCCTGAAAACCGGCCACGATAATAATAGCGCCCTGCTCCAGTTCTTCTTTCATGGCCGCTCCGTCCACATCAATGACGCGGGCCTTGGTAAAGGCGTCATCCGTGTGTACCTTGACCTGAAAGC
>JAITWQ010000137.1 GCA_031285215.1 Syntrophobacterales bacterium
CGTTTATCTTTTTCGGCAGCCATTTTTAGACCTTCTAAACGATGTTGTCCGTCAACAACGCTGAATGGCCCTACTTCGCTAATATCTATATCAATTGTATTGTTGCTTGGATTAAATGGAATGTTTTTGTGTGTGGCAATAAAGATACTTGTCGGCAAAAAGGCATCTTTCGTTTCTTGCCCACCAAGAATATAATCAGCAAGTTTTTTGGCTCTGGCTTTGTTAAGTAATCTTTGATAGCCTTTATCTCTTGGGTCTTCTGGGTCAAGTTGCTCTACACTATAAAAATTTGGAGAAAGCAAATCAGCAACTTTTAATGATGTTGCATAAAGAGTCAAGTCGCCTTGCCTAACTAATGCTGCTGGTCTTGTAATTTTCCTTGTCATTGTTCATTCTTTTTCTATTCTATTGCACGTTTTGTATTGTCGAGGTTGCAATAACGACAATACAAAACGCGTAGTTATACCATCAGGTTTATCTACCAACCTCGCTCCGCCAGGAGCTGGTTTTCGGGAATGGAGGAAATTTCCAAACCTTTCATCGCTTCCCCAAGTCCCATGGAAACTTCCATAAGTTTACGGGGATCATTATAACAGGCGGCTGCCTGAACAATAGCCCGCGCTGTTACGGTCGGATTGGCCGATTTAAAAATCCCCGATCCGACGAAAATTCCGTCACAGCCGAGCTGCATCATCAAAGCTGCGTCCGCGGGGGTCGCAATTCCGCCGGCCGCAAAATTAACGACGGGTAAACGTTTCAGGGCGCGGACTTTAAGGGCTAAATTATAGGGCAGACCATTGTTTTTGGCAAAAGACGTAACTTCCTCCACGGGCATATGGGTGAGCTGCCTGATTTCACGGCTCACCGTGCGGATATGGCGGACAGCCTCCACCACGTTTCCCGTTCCCGCCTCTCCTTTGGTTCGGATCATGACGGCTCCTTCGGCAATACGGCGGAGAGCTTCGCCAAGATTACGGGCGCCGCAGACAAAGGGAATGGAGAAGCTGTTTTTATCAATGTGACATTCTTCGTCAGCGGGGGTTAAAACCTCGCTTTCATCAATAAAGTCAATTTGCAGCGCCTCCAATATCTGCGCTTCTACGAAGTGGCCGATTCTGGCCTTAGCCATGACAGGAATAGAAACGGATTTTTTGATTTCCGCGATCATGGAGGGATCGGACATACGCGCCACTCCTCCATCTTTCCGTATATCTGCGGGTACGCGCTCCAGGGCCATGACCGCCACAGCGCCCGCATCCTCCGCAATCTTTGCCTGTTCAACGTTAGTTACATCCATGATGACTCCACCTTTCAGTGTCTGAGCCAGTTGGAGATTACGCTTGCATTGTCCCTTATCCACAACTCTTTCCTCCTCTTTCTGATCAAATATCTCAACAGGACAACAATTGATTCTTACATATGGTTATATCTATCTGATATACACGGGCAAGAATTCCCTGTAAATATACCGCTATATGTATATTTTATAGTGGGCAATCGTCAAGTACAAACTAACGGTATGGAAGAAGAGGAAAACGCAGTATTTTTCTTTTCCCTTGAAAAAGGATCGCATTTTAACTAAACTCCACCGATGTTTTCAAAAAATAAATGGAGGAAAAGGTGAATAAAAAATATTTTTATACGTCATGGTTGTTTCTCTGCATCCTGTTTCTTTGCGCAGGCGATGTTCTGGCGGAAATCAAGGGAGATTATGGCGGGTCGGTGCGATTCCGGCAGGAATATATTAAAAACGGATCGAATCTTGGCTTACCGGGCAATTCGGAACGTAATTATTTCCGCATGCGCTCCACTCTATGGGGCAAGGTTGATTTTACCAGCGATATGGGAATTTATGCCCGCCTTGCCAATGAATCGCGGTATTATATGGGCAACTATAAACCATTTGAGCTGCCAAGCAATCCAGCCGAATCAGACAGTACGCGCTTTGATTCGGATGAACTGATTATTGATAATTTATATTTTGAAGCGAAGAATATATTTAATCTTCTGGATCTCCGTATTGGCCGCCAGGACTTCAGGGGTATGTATGGCGAAGGGTTTCTTATTTATGAAGGAACTCCCGGTGATGGATCGCGAACCGCTTATTTTGACGCTCTTAAGGCCACTTTGCGCTTCACGGAAAATCATTCTCTGGATCTTATCTACATCAACAACCGGCAGAAAGATGACCGTCTTCCCTCCCTTCATAACGCACGCTCAAACGACCTGTACGGCTATGTTAATAACAGGAGGGTACTAAATATTACCGACGACGAGGCCGTTATCGTTTACGGGAAGAGCCGCATTACTCCCCACATCACGGTTGAGCCTTATTACATTTATAAACGTGAAGACAACGTTAGCAGCTATTACAACAGACATAACGGGCTTGGTCCCTCGTCTGATCTTGCCTTAAATACTCTGGGCGCCAGAATAGCTTACAAGACAGACATGTGGCACATACGGGCAGAATGGGCCGGCCAATTCGGAGAATACGATGACGATCGTACCCGCCAGGGAAACGGCGGCTATATTTTTGCCAGCCAGAAGTTTGCGAACGTTCCCTGGAAACCGGAATGGGAGATTGGTTATGTTCGTCTTTCCGGCGATGATCCCAATACAGGCAAACACGAGGGATGGAATCCCCTGTTTTCCAGAGCGCCTCTGTTAAATGAAGTTTTTGCCTATCTGTACTTGAATGAAGCAAAGCCTGACAGCGGGCCTATTCCTTTTTATTGGACAAACCTCCAGATTTTTAAGCTGGGTCTTACCGTTTGGCCGACTACGGCGACAAAGGCCAATCTTTTTTACCAGTATCTGAGATCCGTTGAAGAAACCAATGTCACTGGCAGTGCGGTTCTTTCTAATTCGTCTAAAGATCGGGGGCATCTCATTCACTTGGCTGTTGATTATTTTTTCAGCGAAAAATTTGACGTGGGCATTATGACGGAATATTTTATCCCCGGAGATTTTTATAATTCCAATGCCAAGAATTCACTGTATTTCCAGTGGCAGTTTCAGTTTAAATTCTAATACCGGGTAAATCAAAGTAAACCCTGGCCTCGCTTTCCGGCATTGCGAGATCAGGGTTTGCTTACAAAATCATCATCAGAGTACCGATAGTGATCAAGATTGCGCCTATAACGGCCTGTGTGGATAAACTTTCTTTAAGGATCAGCGCTGCCAAGACCAGGGTGATGACCAGACTAAGCTTGTCAAGGGGCGCCACTTTAGAAACATCGCCGAGTTTCAGGGCGCGATAATAACACAGCCATGATGCTCCTGTGGCGCATCCTGCGAGAATGAGGAAAAGCCAGTTTTTTGCCGTCAGATCGTGGATAGCACCGTAGCGTCCCGTGAAAAGAACAATCCCCCAAGCCAGAATCAAGGCGACTGCAGTGTGAATGGCCGTGGCCACGTTGGAATTAATGCCTGCCAAGCCTATTTTTCCTAAAATGGCGACCATGGCGGCAAAAAGAGCGGATAATAAGGCATAAATTGCCCACATCGTTTCAAATCCTTTGCTTTTTATCAGGGAAACATTTATTAACCCATCGTTGCCGCATTGATTCACCTTCCCTGACAGAGGGCAGGCAGACAGTTATGTACAAACCTCAAATATTCTCGTCAAAACTGTAAAAAAACATGAATGATGATCTTATACACATTCTCGGCAGAGAAGCCAATGTCTTTGGTATTTCTCTGGGCGCGAAGCAAAAACAACTTTTCGCCGTTTATTACGATGAATTTCAGGTTTGGAACGAAAAAATCAACCTGACTTCTATCGCAAACGGCATCTCTTTTGTGAGCAAACATTTTATTGACTCTCTCCTGCCTTTAGCGATGATTCCCCGGGAAGCCAAAAAAATCCTGGATTTGGGAACAGGGGGAGGATTGCCCGGTATTCCTCTGAAAATAGCCCGCCCTGATCTGGAGGTCGTTTTGCTTGATGCTTCGCGGAAAAAGACATCTTTCCTCAAACATGTCATCGCCAAACTTGGCTTATCGGGCATACAAGCTGTTACGGGAAGGGCCGAAGATTTTTGTCATAAAGACCGCTGGGCGGAAACATATGATGTGGTCATATCGCGGGCAGCGTTTAAGCTGGGGTATTTTATGGAGATTGGCTCCCCCTTTTTAAGGACGGATGGTTTGCTCATTGCCATGAAAGGTCATGACCTTGCCTTTACCGAGGAAGAAGAAGGGCGGGCTGCCGCAGAAAAATATGGAATGAGACATATCGAAACATACAAAACCACCCTCCCTTGCTTTGCGGAGACCACCCTGGAACCGTCATGGGGAACAAAGGGACAGAGCAATCATGAAGTTGCCTCCCGCCGTGACGCACATACAACCGCCATGACAAACAATGATGTTTTTAGCGGCGCCCTTGAAAATGGCCGCAGTATCATCGCATACAAAAAAACAGCTTGTTTTTCTTGAGGTCAACCAATGTCTCGCCGCATTTTGCACATGGATATGGACGCGTTTTTTGCCGCTGTTGAGCAGAGAAGGCGGCCCGAATTAATCGGCAAGCCCGTTGTTGTTGGCGGCATGGGCGATCCGTCGAGCCGCGGCGTCGTTGCCACGGCCTCCTATGAAGCGCGGGTATTTGGCATTCATTCGGCCATGCCCCTCAAAATCGCCTACAAGCTGAACCCGCAAGCTGTTTTTCTTCCCGCCGACTTTGAAACCTACGAGGAGGAATCCCGCAAAGTAAAGAAGGTTTTAAGAAATATTTCCCCCCTCATGGAAGATGTAGGAATTGATGAGGCCTTTCTTGATATTTCCGCAATCAGCAGAAGTTCTTTGGAGATCGGCAAAGAAATTAAGGAAAACGTTATGGCGGTCACGGGACTTACTTGCTCCATCGGCATCGGCCCCAATAAGCTGCTGGCAAAAATTGCGTCGGATATGAAAAAGCCTGACGGATATACCGTAATAGAGGAAGATGACATTGAAGATATTCTTTGGCCCCTTCCCGTAAGGAAACTTTTGGGGGTAGGGCCGAAGACGGAAACAGTGCTGAAAGACATGGGTGTTGAGATAATCGGTGATTTGGCCAAGGTCACACCAGAGATATTATCTTTGCGCTTTGGCCCTTCCCATGGGAATTTTCTTTATCGTGCCGCCTGCGGCCTTGATGAAAGACCCATTGTTACCTTTTGGGAACCCAAATCCATCAGCAGAGAAAGAACGTTTCCCCGCGACATAGGACATTGGCAAACAATTGCCACGGTTCTGGCCGCCTTGACGAAGGAGGTTGTTTTAGAACTCCGTCAGGAAAAAATGATAGTTAAAACAATAACGATTAAGGTACGATTCAGTGATTTTCAAACCGTTACGCGCAGTAAAAGCCTCGAAGAAGCCTCCGATGTGGAAACCGACATCCGCAGGGCTGTTTTCGCCTGTCTGCAACGTGTGGAACTTGTGAAAAAAGTCCGCCTCCTGGGTGTGCGTTTGAGCCGGTTTGAAAAACATTTTTCTCTCTGAAGACAGAATTTAATTTCTCCAATTCAGGTAAGCATCAAGGGGGTGGCGGGGTGCAGTATGGGCGAGCAGTCCGTCATAATCCGGATTGTTGAAAATAATCGTGTTGTTTTCCGGAGATATGCGCATCAGGTATTCATTCAAAGATTTTATGCCGCCCAGAATTTCCAGATGCGGCACAGCAGGAACAGATGCGTGGTCTTTCAGCATCAGCAATGATACGGGTAACGGAAAATTTTGCATACATTCAAGAAAAAGGGCTTGCTGAGGGAATGAATCAGGAGGGGAAAGAATCATAATGTGGCTTGACCACTCCAAGCCTTCCGTAAAAATCTGCAAGAACGGCTTATCCGGTGCGGATATGTCCAGGGGCGCGGATAAATCCAGATAAATATCTACCTGGCCTCTTTGCACAATGTAGTCGCTGATAATCTCCGTTGCTTTTCGTGCGGCTGAATGATGAATCAGGAAAATACAGGGGGAAATTTCCCCTCTTTCTGCCGGAAGAGGGGAAGAAGAAAATCCTTTTTTCAATGCGAGGGCGCGATTAAGAGCTTCCATACCATATTTCTCCCTGTTTTTATTTATCTTAAAATGATGACCAAACCGATTGAATGGCTTTATGGTTTTGCCAAAGGAGGGTCATGTAGTCCATTTCCAAACGAATCATATCATGATCTTTTCCTCGCAACCACTCTGAAAGCCAGGCGAAACGAAGGGCCAACACCATATTAAAGAGCTGCGCCATTGATGATTCAGCATAGATTTTCTCTTTTTTGATGGTATGGAGCAGCGCCTGTGTGAGAGGACCCTTTAACGCCTGGGGATCTTCGCTGCCAATACATCCTGTTAAAAGGGCTAAATCATAGATTTCCGGTTTTCTGCCGCAAAACTCCCAGTCAATAACCGAAACTATCTCCCTTTCCGACCAGACGATATTCAAGGGGTGATAATCGCCGTGGGAAAATCCGCCGGGCAAGGCGTCATGTTGAGCGAAGAAATTCTTTTCCAGAAAAGCAAATACCGGCGTAATTTCTGCGGCGGCCTTGGGCTGAAATATTTGTAACGTCTTCATAAATTTACGAATAAAATCAACGATGGAGAAAAATGATTCCTGGAATGGAAAATCATGTTGAGCCGAAACATGATGGAGATGGATCAAAAAATCCCCCAAAGCTTTTCCGCGCCAAGAGTCGTGCAAATAGGCGGCACGATCAAGGGCAATACCTTGAATATAGTCTCGCAAAAGCCAGTAACGCTGGTGGTACGCGGTAATGGTATCACCCCGGTGATTGCAGATATAAGGATGAATACACGATAAACCATGATCGGCTAAGATACGGAGAAAAGATGATATTTCCCTTTTGCGCGGCAATGATTCCGGGGAAATTTCTTCCAGGACGAATGATTGTCCGCCCGGGGTTGTAATGACCACCCGGTTTATGGTTCGTTCAGGGCTTCCCGGTATCAGGGCATGGGGGAGGATTTGTGTAATTTCCAGCCCCCACTTCTTTAACAGGGGCGATAAAAACTTCCTGTCCGGCACAGAATGGTTTTCCTTCTTCATAAGACGGATTTACCCAATATCATTTCCGGCGAATCGTCTCCATTACAGGCGGCTTTAACGGCCTGTCATTGGCCCCCGTCTTAAGGGCAGAAATCTTATCAACTACATCCATCCCTGACATTACCACTCCAAAAGCCGCATACTGACCATCCAGAAATTTCGCGTCTGCGTTGGTGATAAAGAATTGGCTGCCGGCGGAATTGAAGTTTTGCGAGCGGGCCATACTGATAACGCCGCGTTTATGGCTGATGGGATTATTCCATCCATTTGCCGTGAATTCGCCCTTGATTCTCTCTTGCGGGCCGCCCATTCCCGTGCCGTCAGGATCGCCGCCCTGAATCATAAAACCCCATATGATGCGATGGAATATCAGCCCGTCATAGAATCCTTCGTCCACAAGTTTCAGGAAGTGAGCAACGGTGATTGGCGCCGCCGCCGGATTAAGTTCAACGACAATCTTACCGCCGCCCTGCATGGTAATTTCGATAGTCGGATTTTTATCC
>JAITWQ010000058.1 GCA_031285215.1 Syntrophobacterales bacterium
ACCCTGATGCCGGAATCTATGGCTTCAAATTTTTTGAGAACGTTGTCCGTGGAACCGGAAATCTTGTCGATGCAGTCTTTAATCTTCATGAGAACGGCGCTGATTGTTTTGGACTGCTCGCTTGAACTCTCGGCCAGCTTGCGGATTTCATCGGCCACAACCGCGAACCCCTTGCCTGCCTCCCCGGCGTGGGCGGCTTCAATCGCGGCGTTCATGGAAAGGAGGTTTGTCTGGCTTGCGATGCTTTCCATCACCGAGTTTATTTCGAGAAGACCTTCGGACTCATGGGCGATCTCCTGGATGTCCTGCGCCACTTCGGACAGGCCTGTCCTGCCCACATCAGACGCTTCCATTAATCCCTTTACGTTGGCCGCGTTTTTAGCCAGGGTCTGGTTAACCGACTGGATGTTGGCTACCATTTCCTCAATGGCTGTCGAAGCCTGCGAAACATTGTTGCTCTGATTCTCTACATGTCCGTTCAGTTTATCGATGCTGATTGTGATCTGCTCCATTGTCGCGTTGGTTTCGGTAACGCTGGCGCTCTGGTTGATAACCCGTGTTTCGATGCTCTGAATGTTGGCGGTAATCTCGTTGATGGCCGCCGCTGTCTCGGTCATCCTGCCGGATAAATCATCGCCTATTTCGGAGAGTATAGTTGAGTTCTTTTTAATGGCAATGACCAGGCCCCTGATTTTTTCCAGAGTCAAATTAAAATAATGAGCCATATCGCCGATTTCATCATTGCTTGAAACCGTGAGCTGCCTGGTCAGGTCGCCTTCTCCCTGGGAAATTTCCTTGAGCATCTCAACTGCTGTCCTGATGGGCTTGAGCAGCATGAATTTGGCGCTGGCACTGTTCAACACTATGGTGAGCAATAAAATTATGCCCGAAATAATGGCTATTTGCAAAATTTCTTCTTCAGTGTCATGGCTTATAAGTTCTTCAAGGGTTTCCAGTTCAATACCAAGAAATAAAATACCAATAATATCTTTTGTGCCCGGTGCGAAAATGGGTCTGTACGCGGTTTCATAATCATTGCCAAGAATGATGGCTCTGCCCAAAAAATCCCTGCCGGAATGTACCGCCGCGTATGCCGGGCCGTCTGTTGCCAAAAGGGTATCCACAACCCGCTTTCCGGCGGCATCAATAATACTGGTACTGATTCTGCGGTAATTATTGTTTTCCCGGATAAAAATTGTAGCCACTATGCCCAGAGTGGAAGATATGCGATCTACAACATCATAGTGGTGATGGATGGAATTACCCTGCCCATCCGTCATTATTCCGTTTTTCAGACTTAAAACGCCGTATTCATGGGAAAGCATGTACTCAAAAGACGCCATATCGCCCTTGACCTTGTTTTCAGCCATGACGACAGCGGATTTAAGGCTGTATTTTTGAATGGTCATAACGCTAAAAACAGCAAGAACAAGAATTGCCAAAAGTACAAAAAGCGAAGAAATGCCGGCAATTTTTACAAGCAGCCCGATACGCAGCCCTTTTGAGCCGGATTTGTCACTCATCGTATTCCCCCTGTTTTTTGGTTTTTTATAAATGAAAAATTATTTCGTGTTTCAGAAACCAACGCGCCCCTTTTTAAAAAAGCTCGTTTATCTTTTCAATGGCTTTCTCATATTCAAACATAAGTATATACTGCTCAACTTCGGAAATCATGCTCTTGGTCTTGGCATCCAGAGCCAGGCCGGCGTAATCCAGAAGCATCCTGTTGACTGCTTCTATGTCCATATTCGCGAGAGCTTTCTTCAGCTCGCCCAGCTTAAGCGATGAAACATCTATAAGTTCCCGGCCGTGTTCGGCTTCATACTTCTCCAGCGCGGCCTCGATATTGTTGATCAAGGCCCGGATATTTTCCTGCAAATCCGTAGTCTTGTCCTTGATGGCGGCAAGATCTCCCGATGAGGCGGCTTTTTCCAGCCATGACGCTTTTTCTCCGGCTTCCAGAGCGCCTATGCTCCTGGCCGCGCCTTTAAGCGCGTGCACCAGGGTAATATAAAGTTTGCTGTCCCTTTGCGTGAAAGACTCGGAGATTTGAACAAGCCTGGTTTCCGCGTCCTTGCAGAAATCCTCGAGAATATTGAGGTAAATTTCGGTGCCGCCTCCGCAGTTACGCATGCCCAGCGCGGTATCTACGCCGGGGATGGGCAAAGCTTCGGTTTTGTCCTGTTTCGCGTCATGCCTGTGCGGGTAGGTTGATACTACGAGTTTCTCGGCAAGAAGCCATTTCTCCAGAATTTCATCCAGTCTTTGAATATCTATGGGCTTCGCAAGGAAATCGTTAATCCCGTTTTCCAGGAACATTTCCCGCTGCCCCGAAAGCGCGTTAGCCGTAAGGGCAATAATCGGCAGATCCTGGTAATATCCGTCTTCCGATTTTAAATTCCGGATAAACGATGTAGCCTCAATTCCGTCCATGCCCGGCATCATGTGATCCATGAAAACAAGGTCATAACGGTGGTTTTTTACCAGGTTAAGCGCTTCAGACCCGCTTAGGCAGGTATGGATGTTCATTTCGTAGGGAGCCATCAGCTCTTTGGCCACCCTGAGATTTGTGGATATATCATCCACAATCAGAATTTTCGCGGAAGGCGCGGTGAAATGCATCTTTAACTTCGCGTCCTGGAACAATATTCCGTCGGATGTGTCATTGAGAACATTGGCCATGGTAATGGAATAGATGGGCATCAGTATGCTTGTCACTTCACGGTAAACCGAAATCTCCCCGGGCTCCACCATGATCACAAGCTGCATGGGAGTGGTGCGGGCGCCCAATACATAAATGCAATCCATTGCGTATTTGGAAGAAATAAACGCGTAATCATATTCGCCGAATTCCAGATCCTTGACGAATTCCTGGAAAGATGAAGAGCATTTGTATTTAATGTTGAGGCTTTCCAGGGTGGTGGAAAGCGATTTGACATACTGGGGCCGCCAATCATAAAAAAGCACATGCTTTTTTTCGGGGTTGTTGATTACGGCAACCGGCTCATCAATATGAAACTCCTGGATTATTTCGGCGCAGAAGGACGACCCTCGCCCGTATTCGCTTACAACCTTTACATCCCCGCCCATCGCCCGGCAGAGCGCCCTTGTGATTGTCAGGCCCAGGCCGGTGCCTTCAATGCCCTGATTGGCCTTCGCGTCAATCCGGGCAAATTCGCTGAATAAAAATTTATGATCTTCGACTTTTATGCCAATGCCGCTGTCTTCTACCATGCAGGATAATTTGAGGCTTGCGTTGTCAATGCGTTCGGCCTTGACATCGAGGGAAACAAAACCCTTGCGGGTGTACTTCACGGCGTTTGTAAGCAGGTTGGTAAGCACCTGCCGCAGCCGCATATCATCCCCGTAAAGCTGCTCGGGAATGCTGCTGTCAACATTTACAAAAAAGTCCAGTGATTTTTCCGCGATGCGCGGGCGCGTCATGTTTATCATATCGTTGATGACCGACGCGATGTAATAATCGCGCTTTTGTATCTGAAGCCGCCCGGATTCAATTTTGGAAAAGTCCAGTATGTCGTTTATTATGGCACGGAGATTGTCGCCCGACTGGTGGATGATCTGTATATACTCCTGGATCTCGCTTGAAACCGCCTTCCGCTGGATAAGCTCCGCCATGCCGAGGATGGAATTCATCGGGGTGCGGATCTCGTGGCTCATGCGGGCAA
>JAITWQ010000067.1 GCA_031285215.1 Syntrophobacterales bacterium
ACTATCAGATCCAACGCCACCGCCGTTTATTTGCATAGAAGAGCCGGAAAATGGTTTATACCATAAGCTGCTCGAAATTCTTGCGAAACAATTTCGTACTCATGTTGCAGATGGTAAAAGCAAGTCACAAATTTTCATCACAACACATCAGCCATACTTTGTGGATGCGCTGGAACCCAAAGAAGTTTGGATACTGGAAAAAGGCAAAGACGGATTTTCAAATATTCGCCGCGCAAGCGATGATCAAATAGTTCAAAGTCTGGTCAGCGAAGGTCTCCCTCTTGGTGGTCTGTGGTACAGCGATTATCTTGAAGGAAGCGCAAAATCATAATGCACTTTCAGTTTCTTACAGAAGACCAGTCGAGCGCAAAGGCAATTAAAATTCTAATTCCCAAACTGCTTGGTAGCAAAATAACATATAACATCCATCCATATAAGGGCATTGGGCATATTCCCAAAGGATTGTGCCCGAAAAGTGACGCGAGTAAGCGCATACTCCTTGACCAGCTACCGAAAATACTGCGCGGCTACGGTCGCACCCCGCATTGCGGAACTATTGTGATCATCTGTGATTTGGATGACAAGGATAAAAATAAATTTTCAGCTGAATTACATAAACTATTGAGCGCTTGTGATCCTAAACCTGTCACCATTTTCTGCCTTGCTATCGAAGAGTTTGAGGCATGGTATCTCGGTGATCTTGCGGCACTGAAAAAAGCATATCCAAAAGCTAAAGACAGCATTTTGACTAGATATAAGAATGATTCTATTTGCGGTACATGGGAACTTCTTGCCGATGCCGTTTATAAAGGAGGAAGTAAGGCCCTGATGGAAAAAGGATGGCAGGCTGTTGGGGAGGAAAAATCTGTATGGGCTAAAACCATCACTCCCCACATGAATGTAGAGAATAACCGCTCTCCCAGTTTCAGAGATATGTGCATGCAATTACGAAGCGCCACAAAAAACGACTAGAGGGTTCCTGCGTGAAAACAATTGTTGCCCTTGTTGGCCGGCCCAATGTCGGCAAATCAACCCTTTTTAACCGCCTTTACGGGAAAAAACAGGCCATTGTCATTGACGAGCCTGGGGCGACCCGTGACCGCAACTATGCCTCCTGCACCTGGCACGGCAAAGCATTTACTCTGATTGATACGGGCGGCTTTGAACCCGCCCCTGCCGAAAAAATTCTCTTACAGATGAAAGAGCAGACGCTGGTGGCCATTGAGGAGGCCGATTTGATTATCTTCCTCATGGATGTGCAGCACGGCCTTACACCGGCTGACGAAGAAATTGCTCAAATGCTGCGCAGTACGGGAAAACAGGTCTTTTACGTCGTCAACAAAGTTGACGGCCCCCGCCACGAAAACATGGCCTACGAATTTCACCGGCTGGGTCTGCCGCAAATCCATACCATCTCCGCCCAGCATGGCGTGGGGGTTTCCGATCTCATGGATGAGGTGTTCCTGTTTCTCACGGAAGATGAGGAACAAGACGAAACGGGAAATGAGGCCATTAAAATCGCCGTCATTGGCAAACCGAATGTGGGGAAATCTTCCCTCATCAATAAGATTCTGGGCTATGAGCGCACCATCGTTAACAACATCCCCGGTACCACGCGCGACGCCATTGATACCCATTTTACCTTTCAGGGCAAGCCCTATGTCCTCATGGATACGGCCGGCATCCGCCGGAAAAGCCGTATCAGCTTAGTTCTGGAAAAATTCAGTGTGGTTCAGGCCATGAAAGCCCTGGATCGCTGCGATGTAGCCCTGCACTTGATTGACGCGCAGGACGGCATCACCGAGCAGGACGCCAAGATTGCCGGATTGGCCCTCGAAAAAGGCGTGGCTGTCATCCTGCTGGTAAACAAATGGGATCTGGTGGAAAAAGACAACAACACGGTGGGCGAGTACGTCAAGAGCATCAAAGAACAGTTGAAATTTCTTGATTTTGCCCCCATCATTTTCGTCTCCGCCGAAACGGGACAACGCATTCATCGCATCTTTAAGGTTATTGATGAAGTCCGGTCGGAATCAACAAAGCGCATCACTACAGGTGAGCTAAACCGTGCCATGAGCGCCTTCATAAAAAATAATCCGCCGCCCCAGGGCCTTTTGAAGGAAGCTCCTCTTCACTATGTTACCCAAGTGGCCGTTAAACCGCCCACCTTCATATTTTTCGTCAGCAATCCGGCAAACATCCACTTTTCTTACGAACGCTATCTGGTCAACCGCCTGCGGGAGGCCTTCTCCCTTCGACATACGCCCATTCGTATTTTCTTCAGAAAAAAACAACGAGATCGCAAAAAGAGCTGATAGTTTGCGATCTTGTTCTATTTTAGGGTGTTGACACTAATATTTTGAATCAAGTGATGTAAATTGTAAAAATACTCGTTATATTTGCGTTGCTAAACTGGATGTGGATGCAAGAGTTGTTATAGCCAGAAAACCTTCCATCCCATCCGTAACCTCCTGGAAAAAGTTGTAAAACCATCTCCCCGGACAAAATGTAAACCATCTCACGATTGACAAAAATGCCGCCCCTGCAAAAACCCATGCGCGCATTCCCGCAGGGCTCTATTTGCAGTCGCCGCGGCAGCCATTGTGCAGCAGGCGCTTCTTAAAGAGGGGCCAAAGACATTTGTAATGGGATGAAAAACGGGCAGACAGAAGCGTCCTTGTCTCCGGTTTTGCCGGCGTATATTTTGATAGCAAAGGGCTTTGGCATGTCTCCGGGCGAATCGCTGCGTTGCGCGGTACTCGCAACCTCAACATATTTCAATATATGCCTCGGTTCCTGCGCTTCATCCCACACAGACAATTAATCAGCATTTCCTTAATATTATTCATTTACGCTTACCCGACAATAAGATAGTCCATCTTATTGGTTTTAGTTTATCTCCTTCCGTATGCCCTTTATTGTTTTCCGGCTTGTTTAAGTGCGTAATCAGAGTGCTTTCAACGCTTCCATAAGGATATATCAATTTAGAAATCGTCCAGAAAAACGCAGCTATTGTAAGAGGACAGAATACCATTGTTCCTAAAACACAGATAACTTGAATAATAGCCGCAACATTCGTTTCGTTCCAGACCGCCCCATCACGCCTTATATCCCGTGCGCTCAAAATCCTTGCCAGACGCTTTATCAATGAATATGTTCGCCGACGGTATCTTTTGTTCGCTCATGGCGGTCATTTGTCTTTGCTCATTCTGATCCGCCGATGAACAACGGACGTAACCGTATGTGGCCATCTTTCATCTCCTTTCCCATTCGGCAAAGCGTGAATACCCGGCTGCGCTTACGGCCTCGCAGCAGAAAACAGGATGAAATCATATAACGCCTTCATATGCCGAATATATTTGACAAATAATCATCATGCCGCTATTTATTTCTTATTCCCTTCAGGAGGTGCGATCATGATTGAAGATATGCTTGATAAGGCGGCGGAAAAAATATTGAGCCTCGACGAGGCGTCGCTGACGGCTCTATGGGATAAATACAAAGTGCGCATAGAACGGGTGGACCGTTCGCGGGAATGGGAAAGGGCTGTTATTATTTTCTTTATTATCAACGCCGTCAGGGCCAAAAATCATCTGTTCAACGAATATGTGCTCCAGGAACAAAGGGAACGCAGAGAGAATAAATCGGGGAATAAACCGGGAAAAAAATCGCCCCCAAACCTCAGGATTATAAAATAATGGATATTACTGCCGCCGAAGCAAGGCTGAACGCTCTGAGAGAGGCCATTCGCCATCATAACGAACGCTATTATCTGTTTGACGCGCCGGAAATTACGGACGGGGAATATGACCGCCTCCTCCGGGAACTGGCGGAAATTGAACGTCAATTTCCCTCCCTCCTCACGCCCGATTCTCCCACGCAAAAGGTGGGCGCGGCCCCTCTGGAACACTTTTCCACGGTGCGCCATTTATCGCCCATGCTTAGTCTGGGCAACGCCTTTTCCGACGACGATATTTACCAGTTTTCTAAAAGGATCAAACAACTCGCCGATATTACCGATAACATCTCCTTCATGATGGAACCCAAGCTGGATGGACTCGCCCTGAACCTGATTTATGAAAAAGGCGTCCTTGCGCGGGCGGTCACCCGCGGCGATGGCGACGTGGGAGAAGATGTCACTTTGAATACCAGAACTATCCGCACCCTTCCCCTGACCGTTCCGCAGCAGGGTTACCCCGTACCGGAAGTAATGGAAATCCGCGGCGAAGTTTGCATGGAAATCGAAGCCTTTCGCCGGCTTAACCGCCAGCGCCTTGAAGCGGGGGAAGCGCCTTTTGCCAATCCCAGAAATGCCGCGGCCGGCTCTCTCCGGCAGTTGAATCCCCAGGTCACGGACAAACGGCCTTTGATCATTTTTCTTTACGCCATCGGGCACATTACCGGCCTTTTTCCCGCAAGCCAGGAGGAGAGCCTGAAACTTCTTTCCTCGTGGGGTTTTCCCGTAAACCCGCATATCAGGAAAGTGGACGGCATTGACGCCTGTATTGATTACTATCACATGATGGAAGGACAAAGAGATTCTCTGCCTTACGAGATTGACGGCGTCGTTGTAAAGGTTAACGATCTGGCCGTCCAGGAAAAACTTGGTTTCCTTTCGCGCAGCCCGCGATGGGCCATCGCCTGTAAATTTCCCCCGCGTCAGGAATTAACCAAAATTGAGGATATTATTGTGCAGGTGGGGCGAACGGGCGTTTTAACGCCAGTGGCGGTACTGAAACCCGTTTCCGTGGGAGGAGTTATGGTCAGCCGGGCTACTCTCCACAACACGTCGGAAATTGAAAAGAAAGACATCATGATCGGGGATACTGTCCTCGTCCACCGCGCCGGCGACGTCATTCCCGAAGTTGCCATGGTGCAGAAAGAAAACAGAACAGGACGGGAGCAGCCCTTTGTCATGCCCTCTCAATGTCCTGAATGCGGCGCTGACGTCATTCAGATTGAAGATGAAGCGGCTCACCGCTGCATCGGTTTGGCCTGTCCCGCCCAGATTAAAGAACGAATCCGTCATTTTGCCTCCAAAAAGGGATTGGACATTGACGGGCTGGGAGAAAAAGTGATTCAACAGATGGTGGCGAAAAAAATGATCCACGATCCTGCCGACCTCTTTTATCTGAAAAAAGAAGATTTTCTGCAATTGGAACGGCTAGGCTCCAAATCGTCGGATAATCTCATCGCCGCTTTGAACGCCGCCAAAAAGACAACCATGGAAAAACTGATTTATGCCTTGGGGATACGGCATGTGGGCGAGCATGTGGCACGCATCATTGCCCGGACCTATCCTTCTCTGGAGGCGGTTATGGCGGCTTCCAGAAGCGATCTCCTCGCCATCCGCGATATTGGCCCGGAAGTGGCCGACAGCATTATCCGCTTTTTCGGCGAGGCGCAAAATCTCCGGATCATTGCCAAATTAAAGGCGGCCCGGATGGAATGGTCAGGCAATACGGCCGCTGCCGAAACTTCATCGCCATTGGCGGGTCATTCCTTTGTCTTTACGGGAACCCTTGCCAAAATGAAACGGGAAGAGGCCAAAAATATGGTGCTATCGCAGGGAGGCATGGTTCATTCATCCGTGTCACAAAAAACGGATTTTGTGGTCGCCGGTTCCGATGCCGGCGTCAAACTGG
>JAITWQ010000112.1 GCA_031285215.1 Syntrophobacterales bacterium
ATTTTTCACAATTCTGTCAATTTCTTTCACAGATTTCAGAAGGGCGGGCAAGGCGTCCAGACGAAGCGAATTGGGGCCGTCGCAGAGGGCATGGTCCGGATCGGGATGAACTTCCAGAAAGAGACCATCAATACCAACGGCGGCGGCGGCACGCGCCAAATATGGTACCATTTCCCTTTGTCCCCCGGAGGAAGTACCGGCGCCGCCGGGAAGCTGCACACTGTGCGTTCCATCATAAATGACGGGGTAGCCCATCGCCCGCATGACAGGGACGGCGCGGAAATCGGTTATCAGATTATTGTACCCGAACGAAACGCCCCGCTCCGTTATCATTATACTGCGATTTCCCGCCAGTTCCACTTTTTCAATGATATTAGCCGTATCCCAAGGAGCCAAAAATTGCCCTTTTTTGATATTGACCGTCTTTGCCCGCCGCGCTACTTCCGCAATAAAATCGGTCTGGCGGCAGAGAAAAGCCGGAACTTGCATAATATCCAACACTTGAGAAGCAGGTTCTATTTCTTCAAAACGATGGACATCGGACAGGATGGGAATTTTCAACTCTTCCTTGATTTTCTGGAGAATGATAAGCCCCTCCGTGATTCCCGGTCCCCGGAATGACGCCATGGATGTGCGATTGGCTTTATCGTAGGAAGCCTTAAAGACAAAGGGGATACCTAATTTATCTGTTAACTCGCAAAGATAGAAGGCGATATCTCTGGTTTGCTGGAATCCTTCTATGACACAGGGGCCGGCGATGAGCAAAAATTCTCCGTTTCCACCTAATTCAACTTCACTGCTTATGGTAATACGCTTCACCATATTATTATCCCTTCTCATTCTCCTGTTTCTCGCGCTTTTCTTTGATCATCCTGATCCTTAACTGCGGTATTCTCTCTTCTGCCTCGCGGTCATCAGAGTTCAGCTGATAGGCCCGGAGATAAGCGTTGAGCGCTTCTTCCAAGGATCCTTTTTTCTCGTATATTTTTCCTATTTCTCTGTAAATACCGCCATTTTGAGGATCTTTTTTCAATTGACTGCGATACAGATTGATGGCGGCATCGTACTGTTTTTTCTTGACATAACCTTCCGCCGTAGCATTAACGGCGCTTTGCTGCGGCGTCGCCTTGCCGGAAACTGCGGAAGGAGCAGGCGTTCCCGATTTTCCCTTTCCCATTTTTTCATATGTGGCGGCCAGATTGTGCCGTACTTTCTCGTCTTTGGACCCCGCCTTGATAGCCCTTTCATAGGCCTTTGCCGATTGGGAAAGCTGATTCAGCTCTCCGTAGGCATAGCCCATATTCGCATATATACCGGCCTTTTGCGGTACTTTCACAACCAGCTTTTCATATAGATCCGCCGCTTTTTTGTACTGCTTCGCACGGAAGGCCATATCGGCCAGCTTCGTCATGGCTTCCGTATCGCCGGGTTTTACCTTGAGAACCTTTTCATAGGTACTCATGGCTTCCCTGGTTTGATTGTTGTTTTCCAGGGAAACGGCCAGATTATAGAGGATAACAGGATCATTGGGGCGTATAGATGCGGCTTTACGGTAGTTTGCCAGCTCCTCTTTCCACATTTTCTGCCCGCCATAGGCCAAACCAAGGTTGGCATAGACAGAAGCCGGCGGCGATGGTTCCTTGGCCAGGTCATTTAAAATCTGTATGGCCTCCGCGTATTTACCTTTTTGTATGCATGACAAAGCCAGGCTCTCCAACGGAGAGCTTCCGCCGGAACTTTTGCCCGCCATGCGATACTGAGCCGCAGCATCAATTTCCCTGCCCATTTTTGCGTAGATTTCCGCCAAGGCCAGCCGCGCGGAAGAATGTTGGGGATTGATCTTCAGAAGTTCCTCTGAGGCATCAGCCGCTTTCTGCCATGAGCCGAGGCGGCTATAGGCCAGAATCAGGCCCTCCCAAAAAGCCGGCTCTTCAGGCATAATGGCAATGGCAGCCAATCCCGTTTTAACAGCCATGTCATTCTGCTTCGTTGTCAGACAGAGATTCATTAAAGTCAGTAAACTTTTCTCATCATCCGGTTTCTTCTCAATAATGGCCTGTAGTTCTGCAATGGCCTCTTTATTTTTTCCTCTTTCAAGATAGAGCTCCACAAGAACGCGTTTGATCCCCAAATCTTCCGGGTTGGCTTTGGCAGCCGCGCGCAAATAGTTTATCCTTTCTTCCGGATTATTCGCTGCTTTTGCATAGCGAAGCCAATCCTGAGGCAGAAGAAGTATATGGAGGGGAAAGACCGCCACCGGTTTTCCGTGGTAGAAAACATGAATAGAACCTTGCCGATAGCCCTGCTTCATATCGTCCGGAGAAAACTTATCGCTCCATTGGTCTACCAGATCAATACCGCGGAGCAGGATCCGGTAATCATTTTCGCCTCCCCCTTCGAGAACATCGACGGTAAAACCCTTATCGGAAAGGGCATCCGAAACAATACTTTTAATGGCAAACTCGTCCCGCGATGTCACTTCCAGGGGAATTTCTTCGGAAACAAGAAAATCCTGGCCGTTTTTTTCTACCGTCAAGGCATAAACGCGGGGATCGTGCTTAAAAAGGTAATGGGCCAAAGAGCCTTTGACTCGCGTTATGAAAACCGTGGTTGTATTATCCTGCAAAAGGCGAGGAAGAATCATCAGGGCGGCGGCAGCAACAACGACACCCCCCAAAACAATCCATGCGATAAGCCGGAAACGACGATTTCGGCCTCCCACAACTACCTCCTCGCGCCTTTTATCGGGCACAAAATTTGTTTCATTTCCACCAGCGGGAATTTTGAAAACTTCAACGGAGCTTTCGTATGTCCTGCCGCCTAGATACCATTCTTAATTTGAAAAGGGAATGACCGTTTTGAGTAATCCGTCCATAATTTATCCGCGAGGATGGTACCTGGCATGAATACCTTTCAGACGGTCACAGGAAATATGGGTATAAATCTGGGTGGAAGAAATATCAACATGACCCAGCATCGCCTGTACGGAACGTAAATCAGCCCCTCCCTCCAGAAGATGAGAAGCGAAGGAATGACGAAACGTATGAGGATGTACCTTCTTCATCAATCCGGCCTGTAAAGCGTAGCCGCGAATGATCTTCCAAAGTCCCTGCCTGGTTAACCGCGTTCCTTGCCGATTCAGGAAAAGCACATCCGTAATTTTCCCTTTCAGCAGTAAAGGGCGCACCTGATCAACGTACAGTCTGACAATCTCATAGGCCACCTGGCCAATGGGAACAATCCGTTCCTTGCTCCCCTTGCCGAAGGCAATCAGATACCCTACTTGCCAGTTAATATGGTTCATATCCAGAGAAATAAGTTCTGTCACCCGAATCCCTGTAGCGTACATAAGTTCCAGCATGGCTGTGTCACGAATTCCCGCAGGAGTATCTTTACCTGGCTGCTGCAGAAGAAGCTCCATTTCCTGTTTGCTTAACGTATCGGGAAGCCTTATCCAACGCTTGGAAAGCTCGACAAGGGCGGCCGGGTTTGTCTCCGCAAGACCTTCTTGAACCAGATATTTGTGAAAATTCCGAATGGTGATCAAGTGCCGGTTCATAGATGACGGCGACAGTCCCTGCTCCCGCAATTTTTCCAGATAATCAATGAGAATATCAGAGGTAACCTCCTGCCAGGAAGCAAGGCCACGGGACAGAACAAACAGACTGTAGCGCTTCATATCATGTCCGTAGGCCTCCAATGTATTGGCGGATAAACCTTTCTCCAGCAGGAGATAATCACGATAGGCGTCCAAGTGATGATCAAAGGAGTGATCAGGGGAAGCAGCAGTCATTATTATTTTCTTCTAAGTTCATGGCTATCACAAACAGCCGTTCTTGATACGCACGCCATATCATAAGTCAATATTCCACCCCTTTTTCCGCCGCGATGCCTTGGGCAAATCCATGTTTCCGGCATTCCATAACTGTTACCGTGTCGGCCAGATCAACAAGAATCTCCGGCGCATCACGTCCGGTAAGGACAAGAATAAGAGGTCCTCTGATTTCTCTGATAAGCTCCGCCACTTCTTCCGCTTCCAGGAGATGACAGGCACAGGCCGTGTTGATTTCATCCAGGACGAGTAAATCACATGCTTTTTGCCTTATCTTTTCTGCCGCGGCCTGTAGCGCTTGTCGCGCCTTGTCCCGATGGGCGGGAAAATCAGCGTGTCTTGTGTCAGGGACGAATCCTTGCCCCATCTTGAGCAGTTCCACCTGAGGCAGGAGAGATAGAGCAGCATCTTCTCCTGTTTCTTTGTTCTTGATAAATTGGATTATACAAACACGCATATTATGCCCGGCAGCGCGCAGCACCATTCCCATCGCCGCCGTAGTTTTGCCTTTACCATCTCCTGTAAATAGAAGTACGCGGGGCATTATTCCATCCTGTATAACTCAAATTATTTTTCTTAAATCCTCGTTTCTTCTATAGATACGAATAATGGGGAACGTCAAGAGGGGAAATCATCACGGAACAATTCCTTGACTTTTCACCATGGAGTCATGTATGGTTCCACCCGCTTTTATTGGCAATTTGCTCCTTTTCTCCTGTTTTGGGAAAAGGAAACGGGATTTCCGGCGCGAATAAACAGTATTTCCGTATATGGGAATCACGCGGTTAGAAACCGCTTATGTTGAATCGGGGATGTAGCTCAACTGGGAGAGCGCGGCGTTCGCAATGCCGAGGTCAGGGGTTCGATCCCCCTCATCTCCACCATCGCACCCCATAGACGCACCTTTTCAGATGCGTCTATGGGGATGTTTGTTTTCTGGCCGTCGTCAGCATTGAGGTAGATCGTCGAAGAATTCAATACGCCGTATCAGTATATCGACCAATGACTGACGGTAACGATGGGATTATTTCGAGGTGAATGTCGTGAAAAAAGGTCAATTTATTAGCGTTGATCTCTCTTTTTAAAAAAGCGCCACTAAATAAAGCACGGCGAGTCTTAAATATTATGTAATGTCTGTATTTAAATCGGGAGGAGGGACTGATGAATGAATTTGGAGTTATCGAAAGATTATCAAAAATCTTCATTACATACGATAGCTCCATATGTAGGAAAACTACGTACAGATGTGGTTCAATACCTAATTGAAAAATATTCTGATGAAAATACAACCATTTTCGATCCTTTTTGTGGATCAGGGACAGTTCCTCTCGAATCATGGATTTTAGGAAGGAAAACATTAGGTATTGACTTAAATTATTACGCTTATGTGATTTCAAAGGCAAAACTCTTTCCGTATCCTAATTTCGATGTAGCAAAAAAGCAGTTAGACTTATATTATAACATTGTGAAACGGAATAATATCGATGTAAATATAAGTGGAATCCCTAATTGGATTCAAGATTTCTTTCACCCCGACACTCTATGTGAAATAGTTACATGGACAAATGCACTCATGCAAAATAATGATTATTTCATTTTAGCATGTTTACTGGGTATCCTTCATCATCAGAGACCGGGATTTTTATCGTATCCAAGCAGTCACGGAGCGCCATATCTCCGCAATAATAAGTATCCTAAATCTGAATTTCCTGAAATGTATGAATATAGAAATGTTTATGATAGATTATTGAAGAAGGTTGAACGCACTTATAAATTCATACCGAAAGTTGATTTTTCTTGCGAGAGAGAGATTTTAAATATAAATGCGTTGGATATAAAGAATACAACTCATAATATAACTATAATAACAAGTCCGCCATATATGAAATCACTGACATATGCAAGAGACAATAGGATGCGCCTTTGGTTTTTAGGATGTTCGGATTGGGAAGGATTAGACCAAAAAATATCCATGGGGAAAGAAGCTTTCTCCGAGTTGATGGATGGATGTTTTTGCAAATGGTCTAATATGCAAAAAAAAGAAAGTTATTGCATTGTTGTAGTTGGAGATATTCTTTTTGATAAAGCGCGCAATAAGAGTATCCCTGACATGATATGTGATACAGCATCCAAATTTTCATATGCCACGGTAGATGTTTTAGATTATCCAGTAAATCAGGATAGAAAAGTGGTAAAATCTGAATCGAAAATTAAAACCGAAAAAATTTGTATCTTTCAGAGGAGATAAAGATGTGCGATAAATTCATTGGTATAAGTATTCAAGAATATACCATTACCGACTACATCGGAGGTGGAGCTATCGGCCGTGTTTATAAAGCGTATAACGAAAAGATCGCAGATTATAGAGCAATTAAATTTATCCCCCGTTCAGCTCTTAGGGATGGTTGGGAGAATGAAATAATAAAGGTCAATAAGCTAAAACAACAAGAAGATGTAGTCAAATATCGTACTCATAATTCTGAACCTTACTTTTTTGATGGTGTAGCGTATGTTTATATTATGTGGGATTATATTGAAAGCGACAGTTTAAAAAGTCTTGTCGAATCTAATGCTGTGTCAATTACTATGTTAATTGACATTATAAAATGCTGCCTTCGGGTATTACACGCCTGTTCAAAAGCCGAAATTATCCATGCCGATATGCATAGTGGAAATATCCTCATACAAAAAGAAGACAGCATGAATATTGATGAAACATATAGGAAGATATGGATTACAGACTTCAGTTACATGACCCAATATTCTGAAAAGGAATACTTACATGATTTCGATGCGCTAAATCGTGTAATCCAAGAAAGCTTAAACTCGATTACATATAATCGTTTAAGCGGTGAGCAAAAAAGGATTTATAGTTTGTTGAAAAGCGACTTTTCAAGAGATATTCTTGAAAAGAACGCTATTATTGGGGATCATGTGGGCAATGCTAAAAATCTATTAGCATTGCTTGAATCAAAATTAGCAAGAATAAATGACACCGAAACTAAGATAGCAGTTGGTATAGGAGACTTTCTTGCCGCAGAGCATTTAGGCGAAAATTTTGAAGAATGGAAAGCTCTTTTTGTCCCCAAATTTATCGCCCTTGATGAAATCATTAGCCGCAATATAAGTGTTCTGACTGGTCTTCGTGGATGTGGTAAGACGATGTTGTTTATGCGGATGTCCGCATATTTTAACAGAAAGCTCGGTGATTTGAATTTTCCGGGTAGTGACAGTTTTATAGGCATATACTTAAACGCAAGGAGCATTCCTGAAGCATTTCCTTGGTTGCCTGACGATAAAAAAGATGAGGCCAGAAATCAAGTCATACATCATTTTAACCTTAGGTGGTGCTACGAGATATTGGTCTGGATAAAAGAAATCAGTAAGGTTGAAACATTCGATATGACCTTCTTGAATCGTTATTTCAAGGTTCATTTCCCTGATTATTTTTCCTCAGGTGCAAATTCTCAAAGCATTTATTATCTCATTGACTTAATAAATACCGAAATTCAAAAATCAAGATTACAAAGCAGTTTCAAACCTGACAGTTGGGCGCTTTCATCGTATGATTTTCTTGAGTCGTTTGTCAAAGTAATAAAAAATAATTTACCTGATGCGAAGGATAAGCCTTTTTATCTCTTTTTGGATGATTATTCGACGCCAATGGTGAAAGAGTCCACACAATTTTTATTGAATCCAATTATTTTCCGTCGTTCGCCCGAAGTCGTTTTCAAAATTTCAACCGAGAGTGTTGAAAGCTTTTTACCTATTGGACTAAAT
>JAITWQ010000148.1 GCA_031285215.1 Syntrophobacterales bacterium
TGTAAAAAACTGACCTGCTTCCTGTTTCAATCCGGTAGTAAGTAATTGTTCAAAAAAATCGGAAAGATATTGCTGTCTTTTGTTGTAACGAATTCTATAGTCTTGAACGAGTTCAACAACCTCTTTAACCACTTTCGCATTTTCTTCAAATGACTTTGTATCATAAACCTCTTTTATGGCAAATTCGTTGTTTTTTTCTAATCGAAGTTTATTGACTTCTCGAAGCAAAAAATCTTTTGTTTCGTCATTCAGATTTTTGCATCTTTTATTAAAATCTTCCTCATTGAAATCGCTAACGGTACGGTCTAAGAATTTCTGCATCCCTTTACTGTAAAGGTCTGTTAGTCGAAGTTGGAAATCTGTGTGATTATCAACTCCTTCTTTCCATTGAAATTGTAATTCTTCGCCGTCAAGCGTTGATGTTTCATCATATACCTTGCACAAAAACAATGTAAAAATTTTATTAAAAGCGTTGCCCTTATCGGAAACAACATTATGGCGAAGAATTTCCAAAAAACGATTGAAAATAAAACTTGAATCTTCCGAGCGTATTTCTTTAAGTTGTTCTTTTGTTAGTGTCCTGCTTTGAAAGTTGTATGGCTTTACCCAAACATCAAAAACACCATTATCTTTTGTGAGTTTATTCCATTTTTCATAAAAATCTTTTACATCGCCCGTGCGGTAATCGTCTTCGATTTTTATAATTTCGTTTTTATAAATAATCTCATTTTCCTTTAGTTCGGACGCATAAAGCATGATAATATCGGCTTTGTTGCTGAATTTGAAGTAAGTAAAAAGTTGTCCGCCGTCTTTTTTCATTCGGGTAAACTCTTTGTTATATTCTTTGCCGTGGGTTTTACATTCAATCAACAAATATTCCGAGCCATCGTCATACGTTACGCAAATATCTAAACGTCCGGAAGTTCCATGTCCGGCGTTCCAAGTTTTTTCTAAAATAATGTTTCCCGGTTTATATCCTTTTTCAATCAAACGATTAACACATTCCAATACCACAAAATTTTCAGGCCGTGAAAAATTTTGGGTGGTTTTGTTCTCCCTGCGAATTTTGTCGCTATAATTGATGTTTTTCTCAGCAAAATTAACTTCAATAATATAACCATCAGCATATTTTTTTTCAAAAACACCAGATGTATTTTCTTTAGGATTAAATCCTAAGCTGTAAATTAATTTTTTTATATCGGTATCATTCATAATTGTTCATCCAGACAAAAACGCCTCACAGCTTCCGAATTCCTGTAATTGCCGTAACGGATTTCTCCGGAAGGAGAATATGATCGGCGGTGATTTGAACATCAATGGCTCCGAGATCAAGGAGTTTATAAAAATGCCGCTGATTTTCCAAAGCAAAATCACCGTACCCCGCAGAATAACGCTTTGTCAGCAGATTCTTTCCTTCTCGCAGCAAGGAACGGCGATGGTAATTCATAAGCCACTCCAATGCCCCGTCGGTCATTTCGCTGGCGGCAGCATCAAAAACAGCGGCTCTGGCTGCGGCGCCCTTTTCCATGCTATCCTGCGTTGCGACAGCGATACTGTGACCTGCGGTCGCTCCCATTAACAGCACTTCTGTACAGCCGCAGAGAAAAGCCGCCAAGTGTGCGCTTTTCAAGTATATCTCTTCCGCCGCCAGCAAAACCACGCCGTCTTTATGTTCTGCAATGGGAATACGCAGGGCTGCCCCTTTCAACGCAATGAAAGAAGCGGCTTCGTCAATGAAGCTATCCGTTAATTTCTCCTGCCTGCCTGTTAATTGGGTGATTTCACGGCGGCAACCAAGGCGCTGGTAGATTTTATCTCGCGGAGGAACGATGCTGATGGTTGAAAATACCATGCTTCCCTCTTTTAATGAAAAGAACGCTATCTTTCTCGCCACATGCCACTGCGGTGATCAGATCATCATCCCCTTTTCTTCATGATGTGCTTCATAAGGCCGCCGTCGGCAATCAACTCCTGCATGAAGGGGGGAATGGGATTGATTTTAAGAGGCGCGGCGTTTGTGCCGGCAATGGTAATCGTGCCGTCATCGCCATTGACGGTTATCGTTTCCTCTCCCTTAATGAGATCATAAAGCTCCTGCGATTCAAAAATAGGCAGTCCCATATTGAAGGCATTCCGATAAAATATGCGGGCAAAGCTTTTGGCCACCACACAGGAAACACCGCTGGCTTTAATGGCAATGGGAGCGTGTTCCCGTGAAGACCCGCAGCCAAAATTTTCACCGCCGACAATAATATCTCCCCCGCTTACCTTTTGCGGAAAAGCAGGATCGGCATCTTCCATACAATGGGAGGCAAGGACGGCGTGATCTGTCGTGTTCAGGTATCGGGCGGGAATAATCGCATCCGTGTCAATATTATCGCCAAACTTCCAAATTTTTCCCTGAAATTTCATGATTCCTCCCTTGATTATGTCAATTCGGCGGGACCGGCAATGCGGCCCATGATCGCGGACGCCGCCGCAACCGCAGGATTGGACAGATAAACTTCACTCCCCGGATGCCCCATTCTGCCGACAAAATTGCGGTTTGTCGTCGCAATGGCGCGCTCGCCCTGGGCCAGAATTCCCATATGCCCCCCCAAACATGGCCCGCATGTCGGCGGACTGATGATAGCCCGGGCATCCATAAAGATATCCATAAGCCCCTCTTTCATGGCCATGCGATAAATCTCCGGGGTGGCGGGAATAATGAGAAGCCGCACATGGGACGCCGCTTTTCTCCCCTTGAGCACCTGAGCCGCGATACGCAAATCTTCAATGCGGCCGTTTGTACACGACCCGATGACCGCCTGATCAATGGTCACATTTCCAGCCTGAGAAACTCCTTTCGTATTGGAAGGGAGATGGGGAAAGGCGACCTGTGGCTCAATCTTACCGCAGTCTATCTCCATGGTTTCACTGTAAACAGCATCGTCATCCGAGTAATATTCCGTCCAAGATCGTTTGGCCCGCGGTTTCACATAGGCGCGGGTGGTATCGTCACAGGCAAAAATGCCATTTTTCGCTCCCGCTTCAATCGCCATATTCGCCATGGACATACGATCCGCCATATCCAAAGTGCCAATAGTTTCTCCCGTCATCTCCATCGCCTTATAGAGAGCGCCGTCAACGCCGATTTTGCCGATGATGTAAAGAATCAGATCTTTACCCGATACCCAGGTATTAAGTTTGCCGAAGAGAATGAATTTTATGGACTCGGGAACCTTGAACCAAACTTCTCCCGTTAACATGGCCGCTGCCAGATCCGTACTTCCCACACCGGTAGAAAAAGCGCCCAAAGCCCCATAAGTACAAGTATGACTGTCAGCACCAATGACGAGATCGCCCGGAAGAACAATTCCCTTTTCCGGCAGCAGGGCATGTTCAACGCCCACTTCGCCCCCGTCATAGTAGTGAGTCAATTCCTGGGACAGGGCAAACTGGCGTACAAATTTACACTGCTGGGCGGAACTGATATCCTTATTGGGAGTGAAGTGATCGGAAACAAGCACGACTTTATCGCGATCAAAAACTTTTTCTCCATTTGCTTTCTGGAATTCCTCAATAGCAATAGGCGCGGTAATATCATTGCCCAGGGCAATATCAACTTTGGCATTGATCAGCATTCCAGGATAAACATCCTTTAAATCTGCGTGGACAGCAAGGATCTTCTCCGTAATCGTCATTCCCACTGTATTCTCCTCTTTTTTGTTTAAGACTCCGTGACGTAGCGGGCAATCAAATCTCCCACTTCATTGGTTCCCATGCCCATATGCCCCGCATTAAGGGATTTCAGATCCTGTTTAATTGCCTTTTGCGCCGCCTTCTCAATCATTTTGGCCGCTTTTTCTTCGCCCAGACAATCCAGAAGCATAGCGCCGGCCAGAATCGCGGCTAAGGGATTAATCACATTCTTGCCCGTATATTTCGGGGCGGAACCGCCAATGGGCTCAAACATGGAAACACCTTCGGGATTTATGTTGCCGCCGCAGGCAACGCCCATACCGCCCTGAATCATGGCGCCCAGATCCGTAATAATATCCCCAAACATGTTATCCGTAACAATTACATCAAACCACTCCGGATTTTTAACCATCCACATACAGGTGGCGTCAACATGGGCGTAGTCTGTTTCAATGCCGCTGTACTCCGAAGCAAGCTCATAAAAAGTTCTCTCCCAGAGATCGAAGGCATACGTCAAAACGTTTGTTTTGCCGCACAGGGTCAGTTTATTGCCCTTGTTGCGCCGCTTCGTATATTCAAAGGCATAGCGGAGACACCGCTCCACTCCTTTGCGGGTATTAATGGACTCCTGCACGGCAACCTCATCTTTGGTTCCTTTTTTCAAAGAACCGCCGGCTCCGGCATAAAGCCCTTCCGTATTTTCCCGGACAACGACAAAATCAATATCCCGAGGGCCTTTGTCCTTCAGGGGCGTTTCGACTCCTTCATAGAGTTTGACGGGGCGAAGGTTAATGTATTGATCAAGCTCAAATCGCGTTCGCAGCAGGATACCTTTTTCCAAAACACCCGGTTTCACATCGGGATGACCAATAGCGCCCAGAAAAATCGCTTTAAATTGACGCAGTTCGTTCAGGACACTGTCGGGAAGAATTTCTCCTGTTTTCTTGTAGCGCTCTCCCCCAAGATCATAATGGGTATAGCGTATATTAAAGCCCGACGCTTTCGCTGCCGCATTGATAACCTTTAAACCCTCTGCAACGACTTCGGGGCCGGTTCCATCGCCCGGAATGACCGCAACATCGTATTCTTTTGCCATAATCAATAACCTCCTGAGTATTATATTTCGATCTTTAAACTATTCTGGTTGTAACGCCCATGCTTCCAGATAAGGAAAGAACACTATAATCCATTCTCAAAGAAAGGCGCTTATGTCAATTTAAAACAAAAATTACCGTTGCGTCTTTTTAAACTACATTCAGCCTGCACAAATATCCTCTCTTTGCCGGATATTATTTTTAAGCCATTCCAAGCGGTTCAGGGCGTTGATATAGGCCCTGGCCGAGGCGACAATCACATCCGGGTGGGAACCATGCCCCATGACGGAGCGATCATCATAACGTAATTGAACGGTGACCTCTCCCTGGGCATCCGCCCCTCCGGTAATGGCATTAACAGCGTATTTGAGAAGGGGGTAATTGGTTCCGGTGATTTTGCGGATCACAGAGAATGTCGCGTCCACAGGCCCAATGCCAAAACCCGCGTCCTGATACATCTGCCCGTCAATGGTCATTCTCATCGTGGCCGTGGGGATGGCGACACTGCCTGAAACAACATTTAAATAATCCAGACGGTATTTATCTTCCAAGCGAAACACCTGCTCATAAACGATGGCTTCCAGATCTTCGTCAAAGACCTCCTTTTTGACGTCGGCCAATTCCTTAAAGCTGGCGGTAACGCGAGTCAACTGTTCATCCGTCAGACTATGTCCCATTTTCTTTAAATGCTCGCTCACCGCATGGCGTCCGGAATGTTTGCCTAAAACAATGTTGCTGTCTGCAATGCCAACGGATTGAGGCGTCATGATTTCATAGGTAATCTTTTCCTTAATCAAGCCATCCTGATGAATACCCGATTCATGGGCAAAGGCGTTGGCCCCTACAATGGCCTTATTGGGCTGTACCGCCACGCCCGTAATCTGCGTCAGCAGACGAGACGTTTTATAGATATTCGTCGTTTTAATGCCCGTCACCATACCAAAAAGATCTCTGCGGGTCTCCAGGGCCATAACCAGCTCTTCCATGGCCGTATTGCCCGCCCTTTCGCCAATCCCGTTAATGGTACATTCAACCTGGCGAGCTCCGTTTCTGATGGCGGCAAGAGAATTGGCAACGGCCAAACCCAAATCATTGTGGCAGTGGACGGAAATGACGGCTTGGTGAATATTTTTTACCCGGTTAAAAAGACAGGCGATAAGACCGCCAAATTCTTCCGGAATAGCATAACCGACGGTATCGGGAATATTAACCGTTCTTGCCCCTTCCGCAATAACAGCTTCCACCATTTCGCACAGATAATCCCGATCCGAGCGCGTCGCATCCATGGGAGAAAATTCCACATTTCCTGTGTAGCCGCAGGCATGGCGGACGGCTTCACGGGCTTCTTTCAGCACTTGCTCCCGGCTCTTTTTCAATTGATACTGCAAATGAATGTCAGAAGACGAGATAAAGGTGTGAATCCTTGGTTTCGCCGCGTCTTTTATCGCCTCCCAGGCACGATCAATATCGGGGAGGTTAGCGCGCGCCAATCCCGCGACTTGGGATTTGCGAATTTCGCGGGCGATCTGCTGGACGGAAAGGAAATCACCTTCAGAAGCAACGGGAAATCCCGCTTCAATAATATCTACACCCAAATTTTCCAGCTGACGGGCCAGGCGGATTTTTTCACTCGGATTCATACTGCACCCGGGCGACTGTTCGCCATCCCTTAAAGTGGTATCAAAAATATACACACGATTTTCCGAATTTTGCGCATCCATAAAATCTCCTCTCCACAAATAAAAAGGCCATGGATTTTTCGTCCACGGCCTTCAGGTTTATCTTAAAACGGGTTTCTTTCTGTGACTACCTAAAAACAACGGGCGACCGGTATGATGCACTAAGCCCTGAAAGCCTGCAACGCAACAATAAGGATAGTGCAGCGCGGTTAACCAGCATCATATGGGATGTCATAAGAAATCTCCGATTTGCAAAAA
>JAITWQ010000160.1 GCA_031285215.1 Syntrophobacterales bacterium
GGTGGAGAGTGTGCAAGGCTTCAAACCAAATCAAGCCAAGAACAAATAAGTACATACTGGGAGACGAATGTAATATGTAAACAAAGTAAATTCACATAGATTTTTAGTCTCAAAAAAAACAAAAAAGATTCTCTGACCGCCAAAGGAAAGGAATCAAAAAAAGAAACGACGGTCACCGCCTCCAAAGCGCCGCAACAGGAAAAAAGCGCAAATACTGCTTCCATACCTGGAGGATTAACTTCTGGCGGTTTTTTTTCCGTTGCTGCGGGAACGGGTTTCACCTCTGATACTTTTGCAGACGAAACGGAAATATCCTGCTGCGGCACGGGTTTTTCTACTGCCTTAGCCTCTTCTGCCGGTTTGGCAGCTGTGGCAACTGCTTTTATGGGAGCAGTATTTGCGCTTTTTTCCTTTTGCGGCGCTTTGGAGGCGGTGACCGTCGTTTCTTTTTTGGATTCCGTTCCGTTGGCGGTCAGAGCATCTTTTTTGTTTTTCTTGTCGTCTTTAGGTTTATTTGCTTCTTTGGCTGTCTGCTTTTCTTTACCCGCGTCCGCAGGTTTTTCCCCTGAAGATGCGCCAGATGCGGATACAACCTGTACATTGCGGATCAGGCCCGCTCTTTTCAGCTTTGCCGCTTCTGCATCTGCTTTTTGCTTAGTAGAATAGGGTCCGGCAAAGACGCGAAAAGTTTTCTTTTTATCCTGCGTGATTTCCTCATAATAAGCGGGGTAATTCTGCTCTTTGAGACGGTTGATTTCCGTCGTGACCATACGGATATTCTGATATGAAGCGATGGGAACAGAGTATCTCGCACTTTCCTTTTTTGGTTCTTTCGCCTGGCATGACGGCGCATAAACCATATTTCCCGCGAGCAAAAGGAATAAAATTAAAATCCAATGACCGCAGCAAAGAAAAGAGTCTTTTCTTGCGCCAAAACAGGTATGAGAAAAAGAATTTTTTTCCATGAATTCTTTAGTGTATGACTATTTTATAAAATAATTTTACTGATATTGAGGCAAGTTATATGCCACACTGGTAAAACTTTTATATTATTTTGCCTGAAAAGATCGGCATCATCATGTTTAAGTGTAATATTGGTATTTACTTGAATCCTCTTTTCCGCTATCATGTGCCGTCAAAAAGATCGCGGCAAGCGGATGAAACCCATATGTAAAAGCCAGTAAATACAGAAGGGATATTGAAAAGAATGAATTATGGCAGCCCGGGAAATGATTCAGCGAAAAACAGGGAATTTTCACGTATCACCACACTTCTTCCCCTTGCTGTGCGTGTCATATCGTCTGAAGAATGGGGCATATCACGTGCCAGGATTTTTGGCGAAGCCATTTACAGCGAATATTCCACTCTTCCGGAAATCAGTGACACCCATTTGTCCATGTGGCTGAAGACCATAAACGCAAAGCTTGACACCATTATGAATATATTGACGCTTTCCCAGGCGGGGTTTGATTCCCTTCCCCCGCGTTCCGTCACAATCAGCGCAAGCGGCATGGCTTTTTTGCAAAAAGACGATATTCCCGCAGACACTTGCGTGGAAATAAAGGTGCTTCTTTTTGCCTTATCCCCTGTGGCGGCGCAAATTTACGGAAAAGTTTTAACGGTGAAAAAGCAGGATGATCAATATAAAATCGCTGTTAAATTTTCCCCAATGGATGATCAGATCCGCAATGAAATTGTCCGGTTCGTTTTTGAAAAAGAAAGGGAAATCCTAAGAGAAAAAAAGGAAGAGAAAGGTTATTAATGATCGCCATTATTGGTTTTATTGTTGTTTTGTCTTCTGTTATCGGCGGCTATCTGCTGGGTAAAGGCAATCTGTCTGTCCTTTTCCAGCCAACGGAGGTTCTTATCATTGTAGGTGCGGCTGTGGGAGGGTTTCTTATCTCTTCTCCCATGGCAGTCATTAAAAAAGTATCCAGTTCCATCAAGGGTATTTTTACCAGAAAACCCCTTTCCAAAAAGGAGTATATGGACGCCCTACTCCTGTTAAACGGGATATTTTATAAAATCCGTCAGCAAGGATTGGTATCTATTGAATCTGATGTTGATGAAGTTGAGGAAAGTCCGTTATTCAACGCATATCCTGATATTTTGAAGAATGAACGGGCCATCAACCTTATTACGGATACTTTGCGAACAGTGATGACCACAACCATTGCCCCCCACGAACTCGAAGCTCTTTTGGACAGTGAACTGGAAGCGCACATGGAAGAATTAATGGCGCCGTCCAAAAGTGTAAATTTTGTTGCTGACGCTCTGCCCGGTTTGGGAATTGTCGCCGCTGTTTTGGGTATTGTTATTACGATGGGGCAGATAGGCGATCCTCCGGAGGTGCTGGGCAAGCATATCGGCGCTGCCCTGGTTGGTACGTTCCTCGGCGTTTTGCTGTGCTATGGTTTTGTAGGCCCCATGGGAAGAAATCTGGAGCATGACGCCGCAGAAAGGCTGCAATATCTGATGGTGCTGAAAGTTTCTATTCTGTCCTTTATCGGAGGGGCCGCGCCCAAGATGGCCGTGGAATTTGGCCGCCGCGTTATTCCTACAGATGTCAGACCGACATTCGCGGAAGTTGAAGAAATGTTTCGTCAGGTGAAGAAATAATGAATGATCGTTCCTCACCGATTATTATCATCAAAAAAAAGAGGAAACAGCATACAGGACATCATGGAGGCTCATGGAAAGTTGCCTACGCCGATTTTGTCACGGCCATGATGGCTTTTTTTCTCCTCTTGTGGCTCC
>JAITWQ010000178.1 GCA_031285215.1 Syntrophobacterales bacterium
TGGTGGAGGATTCTATACCGCCGTGGTACAGATGGATCCCAAGGTACAGGGTGCTGCCAGAGAGGCCATTCCCCTCGCTTTTGACGCTTTTCCCCCTTTACAAATTGTCACCGTGGTGAATTCGGACATTGACATATTCAATGCCGATGACGTGCAATGGGCCATGGCTACCCGTTTCCACCCGGACAGAGACATGATTATTCTGAAAAATCAGCCTGGTCACGAGTTGAACCCGCAAGTGGAAAACAACTTGATGACCAAGATCGGTTTTGACTGTACCTACCCGGTACCCCGGCCCGACTCTTTTAAACGCGTGGCGTTCAAAGAAGTTGATATCAAAAAATACACTGTTCGCAAATAAGGCAAGTCTTGCCATCAGACAGGTGGAGCTTGCTTCCACCTGTCTGCAATTTTTCACTGTACCACATCCTCAGCGCTTGGGAAAAACGTGTTGACGAAAAAAGAAAATAAAACACGGCTGGATCTGCTTTTGGTCAGGCGCGGTTTTGTTCCTTCTCGGGAGCAGGCCAGAGCATTAATACTTGCCGGGCGCGTTTTGGTCAATGATCTGCCGGTGGATAAAGCGGGAAGTCTTGCAGCGGATACGGCGGAAATTCGCATTACAGGCAATCTTAGCCCTTACGTCAGCCGTGGCGGAGAAAAAATTCAGGGAGCTTTGGAAATATTTTCCCTGAATGTATCCGGCTGGGTTGTCCTTGATGTTGGCGCTTCGACGGGAGGGTTTACGGATTGCCTTTTGCAAAGAGGCGCAAGAAAGGTTTACGCCCTTGATGTGGGGTATGGTCAGCTTGCCTGGAAACTCCGCTCCGACTGCCGCGTGGTTCCCCTTGAACGAACCAATATTCGCTACTTCGATGGCAGCAGCCTTACAGAACCCATTGATTTAGCAACCATTGACGCATCCTTTATTTCTCTGAAACTTGTTTTACCCAAGGTTGCAAGTCTTGTTAAACCGGGAGGCGCGATTCTTGCTCTGATCAAACCTCAATTTGAAGTGGGCGCGAAGCAGGTTGGTAAAAATGGAGTGGTATCCGACACACTGCTTCATCAGCAGGTCGTTGCGGATATTGCCGCTCTGTGCCGTGATTTAAACATGGAAGATATTCGGACATGCGACTCTCCCCTCTTAGGTCCTGCGGGCAATAAAGAATTCTTTATTTTGGCGCAGCTCCCCGCAATTTTGCCTTCCCTTTCAGAGTAACCTGTTCCATAATAAGCAGACCGTCGCAGATCATATGTATCTGGAATTATAAGAGAAAAGGAAAACCATCTTTATGGGTGTAAAACTGGCTCAAACAGCGGGATTCTGTATGGGCGTCAGGAGGGCAGTGGACATGGTTCTCGACATGGCCCAAAAGAAAAGGCATCACAAGATTTATACCTATGGGCCATTGATTCATAATCCCCAAACCGTCGCCCTGCTTGAGAAAAGGGGCATTACACCGATCAATTCGCTGGACGAGATCAATCATGGGAGCGATGCTATTTTTGTTATCCGCGCCCATGGTATCTCTCCCCAAGAGCGAAAGGCCATTCAGGACAAAGGCGTGTCTATCGTTGATGCGACATGCCCCAAAGTGACCCATGTCCAATCTATTATCGCCAAGCACAGCGTCCAGGGATACACGACGGTGATTATTGGCGACAAGGAGCATCCAGAAGTCAACGGGTTGTTGGGTTATGCAGGTCAAAAAGGCATTGTTTTGTCCTGCGCGGCGGATGTTGACAATCTTTCCGCGGGAGAACGCCTCTGCGTTGTGGCGCAAACAACACAAAGCATGAAGGAGTATCAATACATCCGCGCAAAAATATATGAAAAACATCCTGACGCTGTTTTTTTTAACACGATCTGCGATTCTACGGAGAAGCGCCAGCACGAGGTGGAGGATTTGTCTCGTGATGCCGATGCCATGGTTATCATTGGAGGACGCAACAGCGCTAATACCTGCCGCCTCGTTGATTTATCCCGCCAGGGAGGAAAGTCGGCCTTTCATATCGAAACCGCCGATGAATTGGCGGATATATCTCTGCTGCCCTATAAGAATCTTGGTGTTTCCGCCGGGGCATCAACGCCCAACTGGATTATCAATCGTGTTGTCAATACCTTAACCGAACGGCAAGGGCAGAAAAAACCGTTTTCACCTCTGTTGAAGGGATGGCTGTGGACGATCAAGACAGGGGTTTATTCTTTATTTGGCGCTGCCTGTCTGTCCTATACCGGAATGCTTTTACAGGGACTGCCAATAGCGCTGATCAATGTGGCCATTATGGTTTTATATGTTTTTGCCATGCACACCTTGAATCGCTTTATTAATACCCGGGGGAAAACCGTTTGGGGATCATTTCGGGAGGATATTTATCAAAAATATCAGCCGCTTTATGTTAGCCTGGCCATCTTTTCCCTTTTCTTTTCCCTTTATCTCGCCTTTATGCAGGGTACTTACCCCTTTTTACTTCTTTTGGTGATTTCTGCTCTGGGGATTATTTATAATTTGCCCTTTTTGCCATTTCGTGGCCGGGCCTTGCGCCTGAAAGAATTGCCCGGTTCCAAAAATGTTTTCGTTGCTCTGGCCTGGGCGTCTGTGGGCGCGGTATTGCCGTTTTTGACAAACCCCTTTTCCCATCCCATTCCCCTGGTGATTACTTTTCTCTTTATTGCCGGTATCGTCTTTTTTCGCTCATCCATGGTTGATCTTTTGGATATTCAAAGCGACCGGCTGATTGGCCGCGAGACGATTCCCGTTGTCATCGGCGAAGGCCATACGAAAAAACTTTTAATTCTGACCATATTAGCAGTGGAACTGATTTTACTTTTTTCGTATTTTACTCAATGGATATCCTCGCTGGCGCTGGTTTTACTGACAGGTCTTTTTTATATATTGATGTGGTTTAATCTTTATGATAAAAAGTCGCGGTTTTCGGAGATGGTTCTTGAAGGGTTATTAGAAACCTCGTATATTGTTATTGGAGCGGTTTCTCTCTTCTGGCATATTTTTACCTGATCTGGACGGAGATGGGTAATGGGCAAAAGGCTTACATGGACGTTGTTTTTATCAGGGTTAATAATCTTTGCCGCCGGGTGTACAACCCTTCGCTACAATATGGTATTTCCCGAAGCAAAGAACTTTCACCCTGCCCGCATTGGTGTCTTTGCTGTTGATGTCGGATCTTATGCCGATGCACAGGGGAAAGTAGATGAAGCAATCATTGCTGCGTTAAGTAAAGAGAAAAAAATAACCCGCGTCGTTAGTCTTGGCTCTTTATCGGGGAAAGAATTGGAAAAGAATATTGAATTTTACCGGGAAAAACTGGCGAAATTAAATTATTCCGACCCGAAATTAAGCCGTGAAATTGCAGATCTGGCCCAAGTTGACGCCCTTATCGCCGTAACCCTTGACCATTGGGATTACCTGAAGGAGGGGGATTCCAAGATTGCAAAGGTCGGACTGGGAATAAAAATGGTTGATCCCCGGACCGGTCAGCTTGTTTGGGAGGCGCGTCATTTTGTGACAGAGAAGTACTTATTTGTGAAGCCTGATCTTTCAGGGGTGGCAAAAAAGTTGATGAAGAAGATGGCGGCATACATGCCGAAATGATATGGTAGGCATTAAATATTGCGCGGAGGTCTTTCATGAAAGCAGAGATACAAAAGGCTCTTGATCTGGTTCGGCCAAGCCTTCAGGCTGACGGCGGGGATGTGGAGCTGGTTGATGTAAGCGATGATGGTATTGTCAAGGTTCGTTTGACGGGAGCGTGTCATGGATGCCCCATGTCCCAGATGACGTTAAAGATGGGCATTGAAAAATTCCTTAAAAAGCAGGTGCCCAGCGTTAAGGAAGTCGTGGCAGCAGATGCATGAAAGGGGAAATCCTCGTTTCATGTAAGCTGCGGAATACCACGGCAAAGTGCTGATTTATAGGTGTGGATGAAACATTCACTATTATTAATGATGGAGAGGAGTAAAGAAAAATGGCTTATTTTATAACAGATGATTGCAGTTCCTGTAGTGCTTGCGAAGATACCTGCCCTGTGGCAGCGATAAGCGAAGGAGACGGAAAGTATGTGATCAATGCGGAAAAATGCACCGATTGTGGTGATTGCGCCGACAGCTGCCCCATGGAGGCGATTGTCAAGGCATAACCGCATATTGGAAAGGCACAGGCTAAATGCCTGTGCTGATGATGCGCCGCTTTCCAAAGCAGGAAATTTATCGTCGGGGAAATACTTTTCTGAAAAAACCGGAAAAAGTATTTCCCCATTTTCTGTTTTATTTGTTGATGATGGGTTCTGAGAAGGACGTAGGTTTATGGCATGTTTTGTGACTTTTGAAGGGCCGGAAGGATCGGGAAAAACGACCCAAATCAGAATGGCGGCGGAACGTTTAAGGCAGAATTCCATCCCCCACATCATGACAGAAGAGCCTGGCGGAACCGCGATGGGACTGAAGATTCGGGAGATTCTGCTGAACCGCCAGTCTTTTTCCCTGACCCCCATGTCAGAACTTTTTCTTTTTCAGGCCGTGCGCTGTCAGCATGTGGAAACCATTATTTATCCGGCCCTGCAAGAAAACAAAATAGTTCTTTGTGACAGATTTACCGATGCCACCGTAGCCTATCAGGGGGGGGGCAGAGGTTTGGATAAAGAAACAA
>JAITWQ010000040.1 GCA_031285215.1 Syntrophobacterales bacterium
CTGTTGCCCATCCTTCACCGAAACTCTCCCATACCAACACTGACACCGCTTTGGAGCCAAGCAAAGTCCACATGGCTCCTTCAAACGCTCCTGTATCTGATCCGGGCAAAATACCAACAAGATAATCCGCTGGAATTTTCAACACGGCTTTCGTTTCTTCAATTGCTTTGGATAATTTCTCCTTGCCCAGATTGGAACGATGGGAACGCCCCACCGCTGCATCTTTCAGGACATCGAGAGACCATTGGGGTCTTTTGCTGCAAGGACCGGAACTAAAATTTGGATTGCCCATACTTCTTCTCCATTCTTCTTTTTGGTACATCAATCATCTATATCAACTCCACATGGATTACTCAAGAGTTTTTGCTGACTATTTTGGGTTGACGAAAGGACAAAATCAAAGTAGAGCAAGACACTGTTAAGATTAAGGAAAATTAAAGATAAGAAGACCGGCATGAAACAAACAAAAACAGCCTTCTTTTGTCAGAGTTGCGGTTACCAGTCCGGCAAATGGCTGGGAAAATGCCCCGCCTGCAATGAGTGGAATCAATTTGCCGAAGAAAAAATCTCTTCCGATGAAAAAGGGGCACTTACTCCCTTTGGCACGCCGCCTCTGTCCATTCATGATATTCCCATAGAAGAAACGGAACGCATAAAAACGGGCGTGGAAGAAATAGACAGAGTATTGGGCGGCGGAATCGTTCATGGATCCGTTGTCCTGGTCGGCGGCGAACCCGGCATCGGAAAATCTACCTTGCTTTTACAAGTCCTGCAAAAACTGGCTGCCCAGGGCAGTAAAGTTCTGTACGTTTCCGGGGAAGAATCGGCTAAACAGATCCGTCTTCGCGGCCAGCGAGTTTCCGCTCTTTCCCGGAATCTTCTTGTTCTCACAGAAATATCCATTGAAAAGATTACCACCCACCTTAAAGATGTACAGCCTTCCGTGCTTGTTGTGGATTCCATCCAGACCACCTATTCGGATACTCTTTCTTCTGCTCCCGGCAGTGTGGGGCAAGTGCGGGAAGGGGCGCAGCAATTTGTCCTGCTGGCGAAAAAAACCGGTATTCCCGTCTTTCTGGTGGGACACGTTACGAAGGACGGCGCCATTGCCGGCCCCAAAATATTAGAACACATGGTTGATACCGTTCTTTACTTTGAAGGTGATTCGGGACATCCCTATCGCATCATCCGCGCCATCAAAAACCGCTACGGCCCCACCAACGAAGTGGGTGTCTTTGAAATGGCCCATGACGGCCTCAGGGAGGTGGCCAATCCCTCCTCCTTTTTCCTTACGGAAAGAACAGATGAAACAGTGGGTTCCGTTGTTGTTCCCACTATGGAAGGGACCCGCCCCATTCTCATTGAGATTCAGGGGCTTGTCGGAACCAGCGGCTTCGGCGCGCCCCGCCGGACAACCATGGGAGTGGATCATAACCGGATTTCTCTTCTGGTGGCTGTCATGGACAAGGTCTGGAAAGAGGGCATCGGCAATCATGATATTTTTATCAATGTAACCGGGGGTATAAAAATTGATGAACCGGCGGCTGATCTGGGCATCGTTTCCGCCATTATATCCAGCTTTATGAACCGCCCCATTGACCAAAAAACCATTGTTTTCGGTGAAGTGGGTCTTACAGGCGAGATCCGCCGCGTATCCCAGATACAGGAAAGGGTGAAAGAAGCGGCGCGTATGGGGTTTAATCGCTGCCTCATGCCTAAGGCACAAGCCGATAATCTGTCTTCTCTTACCCCCAAAATGGCTCTGTTCCCCATCAACAGTCTCAAAGAGATGCTGGAATATCTCTTTTGAGCCGCGGCCAAGGCGAGATTGATAAAATTAACTGCCGCAATTACCTGCAATGACCGCCTGCGGCATCAGGACAAAGATTGTCGATACAAGGCGACAGATTATGCCCAAACACAACATAATGATATTATTCAACAAATAAAAATCATAATCTGAAGAAAACGACAGAAAATGCCATAACGCAAGCGAAACAATAAAAAAAACCAATAAATATTCACAAGTTACAATATCTACCATTATGGCATATCTTATGCTTACAGGTGCGCATAATAAGAACCGGATGGAAAAAATGGGCAAACAATCTATCTCCAAATATGTTTCTTCCTTTTCTGCAATCTTGGCATATTTCCTTCTCTCCCATATTCCACTGCCGTCTTAGGAATTTTGTATGCTTTCTGCCGTCATTATAACTAAAAATGAAGAAGCGAATATTGGGCGCTGCCTGACAAGCGTCAGGGAAATCGCCGATGAGATCATTGTCGTCGATTCCGGCTCCACCGACCGCACTGTTGATATCGCCCGCAATCTTGGCGCTCAGGTGCATCATCAGGACTGGCTCGGTTTCGACAAACAGCGTAATCATGCCGCCAGTCTTGCCCGCATGGACTACATTCTTTTCCTTGACGCCGATGAAGAGGTATCCGGCGATTTGCGGTCATCCATTCGGGAAGCCCTGGCAAACAGAAATTGTGCGGGCTGGAAAATCCACCGTAAAACTTACTATCTGGGAAAAGTTCTTCACCATGCCTGGCATCATGAATGGCTCCTGCGGCTGGTTAAACGCGGCGAAGGGCGCTTTGAGGGAGACCTTCACGAAAAAATGATCTGCAAGGGAAAAGTTGGCAGGGTGCGGGGACTGCTCTTCCATTATTCCTACAAAAATCTCACTGACCAGATGAACCGCCTTGTCGGTTACGCCAGACAGTCGGCCCTCATCATGGAAAAAAGAGGCCGGAAATTTTATCTCTTTAATCTCATTCTGAATCCCATGTGGGCTTTTTTCAAAGTCTTTCTGCGGGGCGGATTCATGGAAGGGTACCGCGGTATTCTCATCGCTGTTTTTGAGGCAACCTACACCTTCCTGAAATACGCATTCCTTTTAGAGCGTAAATTGCAGAAGAAAAACCCCAAACTTTGGATGTAATATTCCTTACAGGCAATGTCATGGACAAAAAAACTCCTCATATTCTGGTAATCAGCCTCAGACATTTGGGTGATGCCCTCCTCACGACGCCCGTGTTTGCGGCACTGCGTTCTCATTATCCCAACGCCTTTATTGCCGCCTGTGTCAGTGAAGGAACGGAAGTCATACTGACGGATAATCCCTGCATTGATAAAATTTTCCTGGTGCGGCGAGACTACCGAAACCTTTTTAAAGATCTGTCACATCAGCTGCGGCTGTTTCGCGATATCCGAAAACTTCATTTCGATCTTACCATGGAATTGACCCACAACGATCGCGGCGCTTTCCTCGGCTTTATCAGCGGCGCACCCAAAAGACTGGGATTTTTTTTCCCCTGGGACGGAAAACGTTTCCCGGATATGCACAATCTGCACACCGATATTATTACGCCCGATTGGGCCGCCCATGTTGTTGATTGGAACCTTTGTATGATTGAACATCTGGGCCTGCCCATTCCCCGGCGCTCCCCCCGCCTTTACTGGCAGCCCGAAGATGAAGAAAGGGCCATGAAAATTGTCGCGGCGGCGGGAATCAGCCAGGAAGATTCATATGTAACCCTTTATCCTTTTTGCGGAGAACCGTATCGTTCCTGGAATAAAGAGGGTTATGCGGCTTTGTGCGATCATCTCGAACAAAAATGGAAAACAAAGGTCATCCTCATCTGCGGGCCAGCGCCAAAAGAAGTGGCCTTTCTCAATGACATTGTTTCGTTATGCCGTTCCAGCCGCCCAATCCACCTGGGCGGACGTTTCACCCTGAAAGGCCTTGCCGCCGTAATTCATCGCGCCATGCTTGCCATCAGTATTGATTCCGGCCCTATGCACATCGCCGCCGCCGTGGGAACGCCTGTTCTGGCCATTCTTGGCCCGCAGCGCCGTGAACGATGGGGCCCGTATGGTACGGACCACGTCATCGCCCAGAAAACATGGGCCTGTATTCCCTGCATGCGTTCCGGATGCGACAATGATAAACAGCAAATGAGTCTCTGCCTGAAGGAACTGCGAAAAGACGAAGTGCTGGCCGTTCTTGATGAAAAAATGGCGTCCCTGCCGGGGAAAAATCATTTAAATCAAACTGCGGGTGGAGAAACACCTGCGACACCATGATATTTTTTGCGCCATTGCGTCCGGCGCACACGCGTCATCATTCTCCAAACAACCCCATTTCTAGAAAAGTTGGCG
>JAITWQ010000174.1:0-5000 GCA_031285215.1 Syntrophobacterales bacterium
TTGCAAATCGGCGCGAGCAGGAAATTCCCCTCCTTGGGAGGGGTGGCGCGAAGCGGCGGGGTGGTTGGAATTGGACACGAACAGCGGCAAAACCACGCCGCCAACGTCTGTAACGCCCCAAAAACGCAAAAAAACCGCGAAACGTCAGAGGCGTTCGCGGCAAAAAAATAATAAAAGTTTTTCTTAAATGATTGGTTGTTAGGGTTAGTAGGAAGTAGAAATAGTAAGTAAGTAAGTAAGTAAGTGAGTAAGTAAGTAAGTAAGTAAGTAAGTAAGTGCAAAAATCATGCCAAACACATTGGCATCATCCACTTTTTGCGAAAAATTAATTACTTTCTCCACTTTTTCTTAAAAACTCCTCACAAAACATGATAAATCAAATGATCTTCTCAAAATACCCACCGCCGCCAAGAAATGCAAGCGGTTTTTAGGTGGGCTTGGTTTTAAATGACGGATGTAAATCCCTGTTCGGAAACCGCAGGCTCCTCTTGAAAAGAGCCGGGCGCGTGGTAGCGAAAGACCTGCCAGCAATCGGGATGGGCGGCCAATTCTTTCAGTAACATCAAATGGAGTTTATGCCCCGATTTATACGCACTGAAATGACCCAAAATCGGCATACCAATGAGAAACAAATCACCAATGGCATCCAGTATTTTGTGCTTTACAAACTCCAAGGGGTGGCGAAGCCCTTCTTTATTGATGATTTTTTCTTCATTCAGGACAATCGCATTCTTAAGGGAACCGCCCAGGGCCAAACCCTTCGCCTGCAAGTACTCCACATCTTTCAGAAAACCAAAAGTTCTCGCAAAGCATATATCTTTCTCATAGGTTAATTCCGATAAGTTCAGATGATAACATTGATAGCCGATCAGAGGATGATCGAAATATATTTCATAAGTAATTTCAAAGGTTGAGCCTGGCTCAAGTTTCGCCCATCCCTCCCCTTCGGAAACTGATACTTCTTTGGTAATTTTCAGATACCGTCTCCCCAACTCCTGCTCCACGACACCTGTTTCTTTAATCATGTTCACGAAAGGCAGGGCGCTTCCGTCCATTACCGGAATTTCCGGCCCGCTAAGTTCGATGAGGGCATTATCAATGCCCAAACCCCGCAAAGCGGAAAGAAGGTGCTCCACCGTCGAAACCGTATTGCCGTTGGTTCCGATGGTCGTCGCCAGCGTTGTATCGGACACATTTCCCACCAGAGCATGAACACTGTTTTCCTCAACAATATCACTGCGGCTGAATACAATCCCTTTATCCGCATCGGCAGGCCTGATGACCATTTTTATTTTTCTGCCGGAATGCAAGCCGACACTGTTACACGTGATGTCGTTTTTTACCGTTTTTTGTAAGGACATAAAATGCTCTGATTTCGGTAATTTTTAAACCATTCTCCCCATTGCCGCGAGGCAATCCGGGGAATATTTCGTCATATCCTCTCAAAAACAATGCCAAACGTTCTTCTCGCAGGGAAAACAAATTTAATAATACGCAACTGACCGTTTACACAGAGATTTTCACCACAAAGACTTTACAGGGCGACAGTTCTTCTTTTCTGCAAATGTATCTTTTTCGCCACAGGCAAGGATAATTCGTTGCTCCCTTTCTTCACATAAAACATTTATTCCCGATAAAATCTCTCGCGCTCACTATAAATACATCCGCAGTATTTCTGCCGGTACATTGACCGTTCTTTGGAAAGCTGAACTCCTTCCTGCCAACCTTCACGGAAATCATGATAATAAAACGATACGCCATAATCTCTCGCCAAACTCTTCGCCGTGTGCACAATTAAATCATGTTTTTGATATTTGCTGTACAGAAGCGTCGTTGTCAGGGCATCCATCCGCTTTTTACGGGCGATGGCGAAGGCATGCCGCAGACGCTCCTGATAACAATAATGACAGCGATTTTCTTCATCGAAGGAAACCCTGCGGAAATATTGTTCAACGGAATATCCCGGTTCGATCATCAGGGATAAAGACTCTGCCGCCGCAAAATCACGCAATGTTTCCCGCCGTTTTTCATACTCCAAATAGGGATGGATATTAGGATTATAGAACAATCCCAAAATATCAAATCCCTCTTGCCGGAGAATTTTCAGGGGGTAAACAGCACAAGGACCGCAGCATATGTGGAGCAAAATTTTCATAATTTTCTTAAAATCAGATTGAGGCGGCCCTCAAAAAAGTTCATTTTGTCTCTGCGTCCACAGCCTGCCAAAATGTTCATAGGCAAGCCTGGTCGCCATCCTTCCCCGCGCCGTCCTCTGCAGATATCCCTCCTGAATTAAATATGGCTCATACACATCTTCCAATGTTGTTTTTTCTTCACCGATTGCCGCAGACAAATTCTCAAGGCCGACAGGACCGCCGTTAAACCGGTCAATGACCATGAGGAGAATGGTTCTGTCCATTTGGTCAAAGCCTTTCTCATCCACCTCAAACTGTTCCAGAGCTTCAACGGCAACGGCATGTGAAATTACGCCGCGCGCCTTCACCTGGGCATAATCCCGCACGCGCTTAAGAAGGCGATTGGCAATCCTTGGCGTTCCCCGTGACCGGCGTGCCAACTCACATGCCCCGTCCCGGTCAATTTCAATATTTAGGATTTTCGCTGACCTTGTGACAATAATCGCCAGCTCGTCCGCCGTGTAAAATTCAAACCGAAAACTGATCCCAAAACGATCCCGAAGAGGCGATGTCAAAAGACCGGCGCGGGTCGTTGCGCCAACTAAGGTAAACTTGGGAATTTCAAGTTTCATGGAACGTGCGGAGGGGCCTTGCCCGATGACAACATCAATATAATAATCTTCCATGGCGGGATAAAGAATTTCCTCCACCACATGGGACAGGCGGTGAATTTCATCAATGAACAGAATATCCTTATCATGAAGGTTGGTCAAAATAGCGGCAAGATCGCCAGGGCGCTCAATAACGGGGCCGGAAGTCACTTTAATATCCACGCCCAATTCGCGGGAAACGATGTAGGCAAGCGTTGTCTTACCCAATCCGGGCGGACCATAGAGAAGCACGTGATCCAGTACATCCCTGCGGCCCTTTGCCGCATCAATGAAGATAGAAAGATTCTGCCTTATCTTCTTTTGTCCAATATACTCTGCAATGCTCTGAGGCCGAAGAGAAAGCTCTTCGTGTTCATCCTCCAGCAAGGTGGGTACGATTATTGTTTCTCGCTCCAAAACGCCACCACTTATTTCTGCGGCAAGGGAAACACAATTTGCCGCTTATTTTGCCAAAATCTTTAAACTTTTCTTTAAAATAATGTCCAAGGAGGCGTTTTCTGCCTCCGTGTCACGCAAAACCTGATCCAGAACATCGCTTATTCTTTGCTGCTTGTAGCCCAGATTCACAAGGGCCGACAGGGCATCCTCTTTAATCAGGCGCGTATCCTCCGAAACTCCGGACGCCTCTTCCCCCCATTCGGTTGACAGGCCAATAATTTTCTTGTCCCTTAAATCAAAAATAATGCGTTCCGCCGTTTTTCTCCCCACGCCGGGAATACGGACAAGACGATCTAAGTCGCCATGGGCGATAGAAGAAACGAGATCAGAAAAATCTGTGCCGGAAATGATGTTGATGGCCAGCTTTGGCCCAATGCCCGTCACCGTAATCAGAAGCTGGAAAACATCCTTTTCTTTTTGCGTCAGAAAGCCAAAAAGAGTCATGGCATCTTCCCTGATATGCGTATGAATTTTAAGGACAACTTTCTGGTTTATTTCGGGCAGCTCGTAAAAGGTCGTCAGGGGAACGATTATCTCATAACCTATCCCCATCGCTTCAACGATAATGCAAGCCGGCGTTTTTTCAATGAGAAGTCCATCAATCCTGGCAATCATTACAGAGACGTTTCCTTTCTGGAATGCAGATGGCAGATAGCAATAGCCAAAGCATCCGACGCGTCGGGAGGCGCCAGTTCTTTCAGGTGCAAAATGGCCTGAACCATCTTTTGTACCTGGTGTTTCTCGGCGCGGCCATACCCCACAACGGCACTTTTAACTTCTAGGGGTGAATACTCGTAAACAGGCAATTTTTCTGACGAGCCGGCTAAGATCGTTACTCCGCGCACTTGTGCCTGTTTGACCAGGCTTTTAATGTTTTTCCCATAAAAAACATCTTCAACCGCTAAAATATGGGGGCCATGATCACGGATAAGAGTCACAAGTTCCTGATAGATATGGGAGAGAGACTCTGAAAATTTATGATATTTACTCCCTTTGATCTCTCCGTGAAGAATATGAAAGGGGTTCCCATTCTTCCTTTCGATGAGGCCGTAACCCGTCACTTGCAGGCCGGGGTCAATTCCCAATATTCTTACCCCTTCCCTGATTTCCGAAAACTCAACCAAGGTTTATCTTTTCCATTATTTCGTCATCAATATCAAAGTTTGCATATACATTCTGAACATCATCGTTGTCTTCCAATTTTTCCATCATTTTGAGCATTTGCTCCGCTTTTCCCATATCCAGTTTTACCTCATTCTGTGGAATCATCGTAATTTTTGCTGCTAAAAAAGATAATTTTTTCTCGGCAAGGGCGTTTTTTACTGTCTCAAAGTCGGCGATAGAAGTAATGACAGCAAACTCGTCCCCATCATGCTGCACATCCTCTGCGCCAACCTCCAAAGCTGCTTCCATCAGCACGTCTTCTTCTACGGTTTGAGCATCAACCATAATCATACCCTTTTTTTCAAATATCCAGGCGACGCAGCCATTTTCGCCCAAGTTGCCCCCGCTTTTTGAAAAAATATGACGAACCTCCGCAACAGTACGCTGTTTATTATCCGTCATTACTTCAACAAGAACAGCGACCCCACCTGGCCCATAACCTTCATAAGTCAGTTCTTCGTAATTTACCCCTCCTTCAGCAGCGCCAACGCCCTTTTTGATGGCGCGATCAATGTTATCCTTGGGCATATTTTCATTTTTCGCCTCAAGAATTGCCGCTCGTAACCTGGGATTCCCTTCGGGGTCGCCACCG
>JAITWQ010000236.1 GCA_031285215.1 Syntrophobacterales bacterium
AAAAGGTTAACGATAATTCTCTTCTTCATTGATTTTCTCCTTCAACCATGTTTTCCTAAATCTCACGGCAAAGGAGAGGAAATTCCTCGTCCCTGACGGTACGGACATCCAGCAATACTTCATCGCCGTCAATACGCGCAATGACGGGAACGGGAAATTGCCGCATGATTTTCTCCAAACGGGTTGCCGGTATTTGGGCATGACGCAGGGACACCAATGTCGTTTCCATTTCCCGGGTGGGTAAAGCGCCGCCCCCTACGGCAGAAACGCCATGTTTAAGGGAAACGGACAAAAATGGATTTTTAATCCGCCTTATGGCGGAGGCCAGTTTCCTGGCGCGCGCCCGTGTCCGGGCAAGGGATTCCGTAAGGGAACGCAGGATATGAATGTTTTGCACGGCCTTTTCCGGGTGCAGATATTCAATCAGCGTTGCCTCCAGTGCGGCCAGGGTCAGTTTATCAACGCGGAGGGCGCGATTAAGGGGATTTTTCATGACGGAAGCAAGGATTTTTTTCGTCCCCAGAATAATGCCCGCCTGGGGGCCGCCCAGCAGCTTATCGCCGCTGATCGTCACCACGTCCACACCGGTTTTCATGACCACAGGAACCGCCGGTTCATCGCCCAGACCATAAGATGACAAATCAATCATACAGCCGCTTCCCAAATCGTCCATAACGGGAAGACCATATTTCTTCCCCAGAAGGACAAGGGATTCCAGCGGTGTTTCCTCGGTAAAACCAACGATGCGGAAATTACTGGTATGGACTTTCATGATCAGACCCGTTTGCTCGGAAATCGCCCCTTCATAATCGGCCAGGCGCGTGCGATTCGTTGTTCCCACTTCGCGCAGCACGGCGCCGCTTTTTTCCATAACAGCGGGAATACGAAATTCTCCGCCGATTTCCACAAGCTCGCCCCTGGATACGATGGCCTCCCGGCCATGGGCAAGGGTATCTAAAACCAAAAGAACGGCGGCGGCATTATTGTTGACCACCAGGGCGTCCTCCGCGCCGGAAAGAGCGCACAGCAGCTCCCGCACGTGGTTGTAACGAAGCCCCCGCTCCCCTTTGTCCGTATCATATTCAAGATTGCTGTATGAGCGGGACACTTCAATTATATGAGCCAAAGCGCTGTCACACAGAGGGGCGCGGCCAAGATTCGTATGCAGAACCACACCCGTCGCATTGATTACGCGCCTCAGGCGAAACCGGGACAAGGCGCACAGCTTTCCTTCAATCCGCTCAAGAATATCGTCGAACAGAGAATGGGACAATGGCGATATGTCATCTTTGATCATTCGCCCACGCACTTCTTCCAGCGCCGCACGGCTCGCGGCGATAACATGCCCCTTCCCGTAAAGAGAAAACACTCCCCACTTTTCCAGCGCCAAAAGAATGTCGTCCATTTTGGGAAGCTGCCTCAGGAGATTTTTTTTCTTTTCATCCATTTTGTCACTCTTGCCCGCCATAATTTTCACTTTGTTGTACAAAATATTTTCCGATTATTAACACATTTCACCCCTGAAGGCACTGTTTTTTACTTCCGCCAAAAAATTTCCTTATTATATCACCTGTTTACAAAAAAAGATTGCTTAATTATGTTTTTTTTCTTGCATCTCTCATTTTTCTTGTATATGAAATGTCCAACCTGCAAACACTCTTGATTATCCAAAATCTCATCTTTATTGATTTGGTGAGTTCATCTGAGCATACGTTCAATCGTTATTACATCAAAACTCAGATGATGGGAGAATTTTGGACGGAAGCCGAAAAATGAGTTCCGCCGATGATTTTCCGGAAAGGAGGATTTAGATCAATGAAACGTTCCAGGCTTTTTACCGGTACTTTGCTTTCGGTTTTAGTGTTAGGCTCTCTGCAATATGCCACCCTTTCCCCCGCAGATTTTTGCTGGGGAGAAGAAGAAAAGATTTCCGTCATTTCTCAAATTCAACAACATTTAAAGGACAAAGCAAAAAAGTTAAGCGATGAAGACATTGACCTCGTCGCCCAAATTGTTTTCGAAGATTCCCAGCTCTATGGCGTTGACTATCGTCTCGTTTTGGCCATCATGAAAACAGAAAGTGATTACAGGCATCACGTCACCTCCTCGGCTGGGGCACGCGGCATAATGCAGATCCACCCCTCCCTTGCCAAAGGCATCGCCAAAGAAGCGGGCATTTATTATACCGGTGCGAAAGATCTCTTTGATCCGCACAAAAATATCCGCTTGGGGATTCATTATATTTCCATGCTCATAGATCTGTTTGGTGACGTACCCAAGGCGCTTTTTGCGTACAGCGTCGGCCATCATAAAGCGATACGCCTTATGGCCGCCGACAAAAATCATAATACGTTCTATACAAAACGCGTAATTGCGGAGTACCAGAAAAACACAAAGAAAATGATTGGTTTATAGCACACACACGGGGCAGCCCCCGAAAATGCCTGTCTCCCAAAAAACACTGCCCCTGTTGTGTTTGTTATACGCCATTTCACATTGTCCGCTCCCCATTGCCGTTATTTGAAAGATTTTTATGGCTCCATGACAAAAAACATCTTGACAGGAATTATCTTTCCCATGTAAGGGAATCGAAAGTTCGAATAGGCGTGCACACAATCTCCTGTCAGAGAATACGTTCCATCGCTTTTACTTGAAAATCCATCTTATTTGCCTTGGTTACTATAAAGAAGTACTGTTCATCATAAAATTTGCAATGTCCCATTATTGATGGGATTTATATGGGTAATTTATTCCCGTGGTTTTTCTATAGTAAATTTAAATAAGGAATCTCAGCATGAACATTGAGGACATTAAAAGACAACCCATCAGCGAACTGGCCAAACTTGCAAAAGACCTGGGTGTTGCCGATGCCGGCGGCATGAGACGGCAGGATCTTATTTTTGCCATCCTCCAAACCCAAGCGGAAAAAAACGGCGTGATCTCCGGCGCCGGAGTTCTTGAAATTCTTCCCGATGGCTTTGGCTTTCTCCGTGCCGTTGATTATAATTACCTTCCCAGTCCGGATGACATCTATATTTCACCATCCCAGATACGCCGTTTTAATCTGCGGACAGGCGACACCATCACCGGAGAGGTCCGGCCGCCCAAAGAAGGGGAAAAATATTTTGCCCTTCTTAAAGTTGATTCCGTTAACTTTGAAAGCACGGAAGCGGCCAGAGACAAGATATTATTTGACAACTTAACTCCCCTCTATCCTCAGGAAAAATTATCTCTGGAATCAGATCCTGAAAACCTGTCCACTCGCGTCATGGATATGTTCACCCCCATCGGCAAGGGGCAAAGGGGACTCATTGTATCCCCTCCGCGGGCGGGAAAAACTGTTCTTCTCCATGACATTGCCCATAGCATCACTCAAAATAATAAAGAGGTGACGCTTATGGTACTCCTTATTGACGAGCGTCCCGAAGAAGTGACGGACATGGAGCGCAGCGTTGCCGGCGAGGTCATTTCCTCGACCTTCGATGAACCCGCATCGCGGCACGTTCAGGTGGCGGAAATGGTGATTGAAAAGGCCAAGCGTCTGGTAGAACATCGCAAAGATGTTGTCATCCTTCTGGACAGTATCACGAGGCTGGCGCGTGCTTACAATACCGTTGTTCCCGCCAGCGGCAAGGTTCTCTCCGGCGGCGTGGATTCCAACGCCTTGCATAAACCCAAACGCTTTTTCGGCGCGGCCCGGAATATTGAGAATGGCGGCAGTCTGACCATCATCGCCACGGCCCTTATTGACACGGGAAGCCGTATGGATGAAGTTATTTTTGAAGAGTTTAAAGGAACGGGCAATATGGAGTTGCACCTTGACCGCCGCATTGCGGATCGGAGAGTTTTTCCCGCCTTTGATCTCATCCGCTCCGGGACAAGAAAAGAAGAACTGTTGATCGCCAAAAACAATCTAAACCGTATCTGGATATTAAGGCGGCTTTTACAGGAAATGAACCCCGTTGACGCTATGGAGTTTATCCTTGATAAACTTCACAAAACAACCGGCAATCAGGAGTTTCTGGACTCCATGAATCAGTAAGGGAAAAATCCTTCTTGATATTATTATAAAAAACGTTATAACGTCCGTCATTCTGAAGATAAAATTTTCAGAGTGTTGCATCATGACAGTAAGGAGAGAAAGTATAATGAAAAAGGGTATCCATCCGGAATATACAGAAACAACCATCAGTTGTGTATGCGGAAATGTCATCAATACCAGATCCACGCAAAAGGAAATCAAAATAGAAATATGCTCAAGCTGCCATCCTTTTATGACGGGGAAACACAAGATTGTTGATACGGCGGGGCGCGTTGACCGGTTCATCAAAAAATACGGCCTCAAGGCAGACGCCGCGAAAAAATAGTCCGGCGCTATTTTCACTTTTCAGGTTTAATGTATGGCCGGTGAAACGGTGTTTTGCCGTTTATCCTCTTATGGAATTCGGGGGCAACAGCCTTCCGAATTATCCTGTTAACCCGTATTCCCCCTGCGACCCTGTTATAAAACAGAATGAGGCCTTCAACTTGCCGGTTGGGGCTTTCAGGTAAGCTCTATGTTTGAAAAACTGAAAGATATTGAAGAACGATATCGTGAACTGGAAGGGCTTCTTAGCGACCAGGCTATTGTTGCCAATGCCCAGCTCCGGCAAAAATACACGAAGGAACATGCGGATCTGTCTGATCTTGTCGAAGCCTACCGTGAATACAGGGCCACATGTGAAAGAATCGAAGAGGGCGAGGCGATTCTACGCGGCAATGATCAGGAACTTATAGAAATTGTTAAGGAAGAATTACCTGATACCAAAAACATCCTGAACCAAATAGAAGAGAAAATCAAAATACTCCTCATCCCCAAAGACCCTAATGACGATCGAAATGTTTTTCTGGAAATACGCGCCGGAACGGGAGGAGACGAAGCCGGTCTTTTCGTTGCCGATCTTTTTCGCATGTATGGACGCTATGCGGAAATGCAGCGCTGGAAAGTGGAAATCATCAGCAGCACCCCAGGGGGCGGTCTGGGAGGCTTTAAAGAAATCATCGCTTCCATTACCGGTTCCGGGGCATATAGCCGCCTGAAATACGAAAGCGGCGTTCACCGCGTTCAGCGCGTCCCTGTCACGGAAGCCCAGGGGCGAATTCACACTTCCGCCGTCACGGTAGCTATTCTGCCGGAAGCGGAAGAAGTGGAAGTCAATATTGACCCCAATGATCTGCGGATTGATGTCTATCATTCCAGCGGCCATGGCGGTCAAAGCGTCAATACAACGGATTCGGCGGTACGTATAACCCACCTGCCCACAGGACTGGTCGTCACGTGTCAGGACGAAAAATCTCAGTTGAAAAATAAATCCAAGGCGATGAAAGTTCTCCGGGCAAGGCTGCTGGACATTGCGACATCAAAGCAGAATGCGCAAATATCCGAAACAAGGAAAAATCAAGTAGGGTCAGGGGATCGTAGCGAACGCATCCGCACCTATAATTATCCCCAAGGGCGGGTTACGGATCATCGCATCGGGTTAACCCTGTATAATCTGGACAAATTTCTGGACGGAGACGTGAGTGAAGTTCTGGACACACTTAATGCACACTACCAGGCCGAAATGCTGAAAAGCACGGCAAATGAAAGGACATGAAAACCATCGGTGAAGCGCTTCGCGAAACGGAAGTAATCCTCAGACAAACGGGCTCGCCAACACCTCGCCTTGACGCGGAAGTTCTTCTTTCCCATTGTCTGAACACCGATCGCCTTCATTTTTTTACCCACCCTGAACAGATTCTTGATGATAAAATACTTGCAGATTATGACAAAGCAGCGAAGAGGCGGCAAAAAGGCGAACCCGTATCATACATTATTGGCCGCAAGGAATTTTGGTCTCTGTTCTTTCATGTTAATTCCGCCGTCTTAATTCCCCGGCCGGATACGGAAATCATCGTCGAAGAAACGCTGGCGGTTATGGCAGAACAACCCCAAGACCATTGGACAATTTTGGAAACAGGTACAGGAAGCGGCGCCATTGCCATTGCCTTGGCTGCCGAACAAAAAAACGCAAAGATTACTGCCACGGATATATCGGAGGGGGCATTGCATGTGGCCCGACAAAACGCCCGGGAAAACAACGTTGCGGATCGCATCCTTTTTATACAGGGCGACATGCTTGCACCTCTGGAAGGGCGGCGGTTTGATATAATTGTTTCTAATCCGCCCTACATTTCCTCTCATGATTTCCCTTTACTTCCGGAGGGGATTCGCCATTATGAACCGCATCTGGCGCTTATGGCAGGAAATAACGGCACGGAATTTCACCGGCGGCTCATTGAGGGCAGTTTATCCTGTCTGAATCCGGGTGGATGGCTGATCATGGAAATGGGGACAGGACAGGGAGAAACCATTCAGGAATATTTTGCGGCCGCCAAATGTTATGAGGCTGTTAATATTCGGCGCGACTATGCCGGAATGGAAAGGGTAATCAAAGGCAGGAGGATAAAACATGGATAGAATGATCATCGAAGGAGGAATCCCCCTTAGGGGAACGGTTGAAGTCAGCGGGGCAAAAAACGCCGCCTTGCCCATCCTCGTTTCTTCTCTGCTGGCGGAAGGGACTCATGTCTTTCATAACGTACCCCAATTAATGGACATCAAAACGGTGATTAAACTTCTCTGTGACCTGGGATTGGAAATTGAAGGGGAAAACACCGTCCAAATCAACGCAAACAATATTCATAATATAGAAGCGTCCTATGACCTGGTCAAAACCATGCGCGCCTCCATTCTTGTTTTAGGGCCCCTTGTCGCCCGGATGGGGCGGGCACGCGTATCTCTTCCCGGCGGATGTGCGATCGGGGCAAGACCCGTCAATCTTCATCTCAAGGCGTTGGAAGAAATGGGGGCAACCATTACCCTGGACGGCGGATACATTGAAGCAACAGCATCCCGTTTAAAAGGCGCTACAATTTACTTTGATAT
>JAITWQ010000244.1 GCA_031285215.1 Syntrophobacterales bacterium
CATTGACCGTGGAGAGATGTTTGTCCGTTCTTTCATAAATGCAGATACGGTCAATGCCTTCGGCGGTAGCAAGGAAGCGCTCTACAGGAGCGAAGAAGTCTTTGGCGGAACGAACAATATCTTTGAACTTCCCGACAGGCAGCGCTCCGACAACGCTATTAAAAACAATTACTATGTCAATCTGAGAACATTTGAGGTGGACGCGGACAAAGAAGGCAAAAAACAACTGATCGTTGTTAAAAACCTCTCTTCCTCCGGACGTTACTTCAAAAATATGACATTGTTCACATCAGCGGAAATTTACAACCTCGAATGGGATGGTATGGGTTTCGTGGAAAACTGGCGGACGCGGAAAATAAACGGCTATGTTACCGACTACCAGATCAAGGATATTGATAACGACGGAGAAAAAGAGCTGGTCCTGGCCCTTGTCATGTCCAGCAGCGGTTTCCTGCAGAAGGAAGGCGTCATTGTCTCCTACAAACTGAATCAATAATTAATTGACATCGCCTGAAAAAATGTATATGAGGGGCAGTTGTTGCTTCTCCGGTTGGAAATGGGAAACACTGGCGGTGTAGCTCAGCTGGTTAGAGCATACGGCTCATATCCGTAGTGTCCGGGGTTCAATTCCCTGCACCGCCACCAAAATACAATTCGTATAAAAGGCCAGGACGCCGCAGAAATAAATGGTTCTGGCTTTTTGCGTAAAAATGCGTGGATGCAGCGCATTTGTCGGTATATTTATCTGGCATACTCAAGAGAGATATAAAAAAAGATGCGAGGCATGCAGAACTTTACAGGCTGCGCGTCGTGTTACCATTATCCCAAATCATCGGCAGACTTTTATGGTGGTTATGGCATCAAATTCACTTCCCTACACCAAAGACACCCCTTCATTTCTCGCAGCGATCAGAAATGCTTTGGCTGGCCAATCCCCGGATTTTCAGGAAAGGCTCTCTTTCGCCAATGAAGAAAAAGCAAAAGGGATTCACTATTATCTCGCCGGAGTCTGTGTTCCTCTCTGTTATCAACATGATGATTGGCATGTCCTTTTAATCAAGCGCTCTGCCAATGTTTCACAACCAGGAGATTTAAGTTTTCCCGGCGGGCTTTTCAGCCCATGGCAGGATCATCTGCTGAAATACGCGATTTTGTTGGGTATTGTTCCCCTGTTAAAAAATAAGGACAGCTTGTTTTGGAAAAACAAGGACCGCCGCACGCGGCAATTAATGATCCGGTTTTTAGCAACGGCTGTACGCGAAGCGTGGGAGGAAACTGGCATCAACCCCTATAATTTGGCCTACTTGGGCTCTTTTGCCCCTTATACGCTAAATTTTTCTTCCAGTATCATTTTTCCTTCCGTGTGCCATGTGGCGGAAAAACCTCACTATCGCCTTAACGATGAAGTCGAACAAATCATTCCCCTGCCATTTTCTTCCCTTTTCGATGACTCGTCCTACTATCGCCTTCATATCTATAAAGACCGGCATTTGTACACGGACAAAGAATTCCCCTGCCTTCTTTTTCAGGATGACCGGGGTGAAAGCCATATTTTATGGGGAGCTACTTTTTTCCTGCTGATGACATTTTTGCAAACCGTTTATGGTTTTCAAATGCCTCAAATTGATCACCGGAAAAGAATATTGACTAAAACCCTGTCTCCTCATTACAAAACCTTGTCCCAAGTATTATCCTAGACGGCGAACAGCTTGGGACACGGAGAGTTGCCTAATCAAGATGGAAAAAACCAGTCGAAAAGGCAGTCACCTTTACTTATGCCCCCTTTGGCCGGCGTATTGAAAAGAAGGTAGAGACCGTGAGCAGGTGCATTACTATCGCTATGACAATTGCACAAGCCTATGATAAGGTCACCAAACTGGCAAAGAAGCATGGTATTGGCTTTTTGGGATGTGGGCAGTACTGGTGGTATCGTCAAACCGGCTGATAGAAGCCGGTGGTTAAAGGGTGATTTACATGTGCGATAATTGTATTATATGCAGAGAAAAATTTGATGACAGCTGTGCAGGAAAATCTGCATGAGATTTTTTTAGCGGGAAAGGAATAACAAATGGCGGATGTTTTTGAAATTTACGTTAAAACGCATTTTGCGGCGGCCCATACGTTAAGAGGGTATCAGGGTGATTGTGCGCGTCTTCACGGTCATAATTGGCATGTTGAATTATTTGTGCGCTGCGAACGTTTGGATGATATGGAAATGGGTGTTGATTTTCGTGTTCTTAAAGAAAATATCAATGAGATTATGGAATATCTTGATCACCAAAATTTAAACGATCTGCCCATGTTTGCCCGGGAAAACCCAACGTCGGAGGCTGTTGCCCGTTATCTTTACCGGGCGCTGTCGGAGAGGCTAAACGACGAGCGGGTTTCCGTCGCCAGGGTAAGAGTGTCGGAGACGCAGGATACGGGCGCTCTTTATTGGGAAGAATGAACGATGTCCCTTGTTATCAGTGAAATTTTTTACAGCATTCAGGGTGAATCGTCACACGCCGGGCGTCCCTGTCAGTTTGTCCGTCTGGCGGGCTGTAATCTGCGCTGCTCATACTGTGATACGTCCTACGCCTACGATGGCGGGGAACCTGTGGAATTGACGGAGATCGTTGCTGTTCTTGTTGCCCACCCTTGCCGCCTCGTGGAGATAACGGGGGGTGAGCCTCTTCTGCAAGAGGAAACGCCGGTACTTCTCACAGCGCTTTTGGAAAGAGGCTTTGAGGTTCTTCTGGAAACTAACGGTACATACAGCGTCGAAGACGTTGACAGGCGCTGCGGGAAAATTATAGACATCAAATGCCCCTCCAGCGGTGAGGCGCACAAAACATTCTGGGGTAACATGGATATGTTGACGCCTGGAGATGAAATTAAGTTTGTCATTCAGGATAGGGGAGATTATGATTACGCCTTGGGAGTTCTTGCCCGCCGGAAAAACATTTTAAATTCCGGCTGCGCCATTCTTTTTTCGCCGGTATTTGGCGTTTTGCCGCCGGCTATGCTGGCAAAATGGATTCTCGCCGCTGATCTTCCCGTCCGTATGAAGGTGCAGATGCATAGAGTGATCTGGACTGACCGCACCACAGGCGTTTGAAAGGATCATGTTATGGAAGAGACAAAAAAGGCTGTCATTCTTTTAAGTGGGGGGCTTGACTCTACAACGCTGCTGGCCCTCGCCCGCAGTGAGGGGTTTTCCTTATACGGTCTGACATTTCGCTACGGCCAGCGCCATCTTCACGAGATTGCGGCGGCTTGCCGGGTGGCGGAGCGTTTTCGTATCTGCGAACACCGCATTGTTGATATTGATCTCCGCGCCTTTGGCGGTTCCGCCCTTACGGGAGATATCGCGATACCCAAGGGGGAAGCGTTATCGGAGACAGAGGATATTCCTGTAACTTACGTGCCGGCGCGCAACACCATTTTTCTGAGCTATGCCCTTGCCTGGGCGGAGGTGCTGAAAATAAACGATATTTTTATCGGCGTGAATGTTGTTGATTACAGCGGTTATCCCGATTGCCGCCCTGAGTTTATTGAAGCCTTTGCCAAAACGGCAAATCTGGCCATTAAAGCGGCTGTGGAGGGAGAAATCATGATTTCTGTCCGCGCACCGCTGATGTATTTATCCAAAGGAGAAATTATCCGGCTGGGACAGAGCCTTGGCGTGGATTACCGTTTGACTCACACATGCTATGATCCGGAACCGGATGGTTTATCCTGCGGGCAATGTGACAGCTGCCTTTTACGGAAGAAGGGATTTCTGGAAGCGGGGTTTAAGGATCCCATTGATTATGCCCTTTGACGCCGATGCGGTAAAATCATTTGCCTGATCAGGGAAAAATAGAAGAGGGTACAAAAGAAACCGCGCAGACATTGTATGCACTTGATTTACAAATGCAGTTGCGTGTGCAAAACGAATAAATCGGAGACTTTTAAAATATTTGTAAAAAAAGCTAAAATTTCTTGATTCTTATAATCCTTTGTGCTAGTTGCATGAGAAAATTCATCATCTCTGAAACTTTATGATGTCAGTTTAGGGGAGCCATTTTGTCGGATCAGGTAATCAGGCGTGATGAATAGCCCATCGGTGAAAAAAAGCGGTCATTATCTGAAATACAGTTAGGATGGGGCTTGTTTTAACAATTTTTATTTGATCCTTTTGAAAGGGGGAATTTGCAGTTATGACGAAAGCAGAACTTGTGTCAGTTATTGCAGAAGGGGTAGGGATTACCAAGGTTGCTGCGGCAGAAGCGATTGAAGTTTTTATGAAAACTGTTGGTCAGGAACTCAAGAAGAACGGTAAATTTGGCTTGGTCGGTTTTGGTTCCTTTAATGTTGTCAAGAGAAAGGCCAGAACAGGGATTAACCCGCAGACGAAAAAGCCTATCAAGATTGCTGCTAAAAAAGTTGTTAAATTCAGGCCTGGCAAGCAGCTTTCAGAAAAAGTAAAATAAGCGCTCCCATGCTGAAAAAAACTCCGCCATCCTTGTGGTGTGCGGAGTTTTTTTTGTGGCAATGCCTCCGCTTTACTGCTATGGTCACAAACCGATTTTTCAGCCATAGATCATGTTTTTTGTAAGGAGCAGTGTTGACGAAGAGAAGGATACTAAGTGGGATGAGACCCACGGGAAAGTTGCACTTGGGTAATTTGCAAGGCGCCCTCAAAAATTGGGTTGATCTGCAAAACGATACCAGAAATGAATGTTTTTATTTTGTTGCCGACTGGCATGCCTTAACCAGCGATTACGGCGCTCCCGACCAAATTCGTGATAACAGCATGGAAATGGTGCTGGATTGGCTCAGCGCGGGCCTTGATCCGGAGCAAAGCACTCTCTTTGTCCAGTCCGCTATAAAAGAGCACGCGGAACTTTATCTTTTACTGGGAATGATTACGCCTCTGGCCTGGCTGGAAAGAAATCCCACATACAAGGAAATGAAAGAGGAGTTGAGCAGCAAGGATCTGGCGACGTACGGTTTTTTGGGCTATCCCGTTTTACAGGCGGGTGATATCATCATTTATCGCGGCCAGGGGGTGCCGGTAGGTGTTGATCAGCTTCCCCATATCGAACTGACACGGGAAATTGCCCGGCGGTTTAACTTTCTTTACGGGGAGGTGTTTCCCATTCCGGAGCCGCTGCTGACAGAAGTGCCGAAACTTATGGGCATTGACGGCCGCAAGATGAGCAAATCCTACGGTAATTCCATTTACATTTCCGACGGAGCGGACGAGGTGAAAACGAAGGTGGCGGCCATGTTTACGGATCCCCGGCGTATGCGCCGCCGCGATCCCGGCAACCCGGATATCTGTAATGTGTACAGTTTCCATCATCTTTATTCCGCAGAGGAAGAAAGGGCGCGTATTGACCGCGAATGCCGGGCGGCGGAGATAGGATGTACGGACTGTAAAAAAATGCTTGGCGAGAAAATTATCGCGGCCATGGCTCCGCTTCATGAAAAGCGCCGCCGGTTGAGCAGCCGCCTTGATGATGTTCGTCAGATCATTATTGAGGGTAATCTCAAGGCCTCTGCCGTTGCCCGGGAGACGATGGAAAAAGTTCGGGATGCGATGAAAATTTGAACCGTATCACGCCGGAATGTTTCTGAAAAATCAACAAGAATACGATTTTCCCTTTGTGTCCTATGGATTATGAAATCAGGCTTGATCAGTTTCAAGGCCCCCTTGATCTTCTTCTCTTCCTGATTCGGAAAAATAAGATTGATATTTATGATATTCCCATCGCCCATATTGCCGGGCAATACTGGGAGTATATGGAGATCATTCAGGCTCTTGATCTGGATAAAGCGGGTGAATATCTTGTTTTGGCGGCCACTCTCCTCCATCTGAAATCGCGTATGCTTTTGCCCGTTCCCAAAGATGAGGAACAGGGCGGGGAAGAGGAAGATCCGCGAGCCGAGCTGGTACGCCATCTGCTGGAGCATCAGGTTCTCAAGAATGTTGTTTCCGTTCTGGAATCCAGATCTTTGTTGGAACGGGATGTTTTTAAACGGGGATTTCACGATGAAGGGGAAAAAACTTTTCCCGAAGGGCAGCTGGCCGAAATGGGGGTTTTCGATTTAATTGAGGCCCTGGCGAAGGTTATCACGGAATCGCGCGGAACGAAGCAGCTGGAAATTGATCTGGAGAAAATTTCCCTTGCCGACCGGATTAATGAAATCATGGAGATTTTGGCAGAGAATAAAACTGTTGGTTTTTATGATCTTTTTGGAGATACGCCCATTACTAAAAAGCAAATTGTTTATACTTTTCTGTCCATTTTGGAGTTAACCCGTCTGAGGATGATCCGCGTATTTCAGGATTTATCGTCCGGCGTGATTCAGATTTTTCTTGTCGAAGCGGGAAAACATCAGGCAGAATATGGCGCTGCTTAATTACGGAAATGATTATGGAAAATTTAAAGGCCATTGTCGAAGCCCTTATCTTTGCCTCGGAAACACCGTTGACGCTGGAAAAGCTCACCGCTGTTTTGGAAGAGGTGGAAAAAAAAACGATACGGGCGTGTTTGGAGGAACTGGTTGCAGAATATGACGGGGAAACGAAGGGTTTTTACCTTGCGGAAGTCGCGGGGGGCTATCACTTTCGCACGAGAAATGAGTGGAGCGGATGGGTGCAGCGGCTGAAGAAGGGAAAACCCGCCACTTTAAGCGCGGTGATGCTGGAGGCGCTGGCGATTACCGCCTACCGCCAGCCGGTATTGAAGGCGGAGATTGACAGCATCCGCGGGGTGGATTCGGGGGGAACAATCCGGAAATTGTTGGAAAAAAAACTGATACGCATTGTGGGGAGAAAAGATGTGCCGGGGCATCCCATTCTCTACGGCACGACGCAGAGATTTCTGGATGTCTTTAATCTGAAGGATTTGTCGGAATTGCCAACACTGCGCGAATTGAAGGAATTACAGGAATAACATGAAAGAACGGCTGCAAAAAATAGTATCACGCCACAGCCGCGTTTCACGCCGCATGGCGGAAAGTATGATCGCGGAAGGCCGGGTCAGCGTCAATGATGTTCCCGTAGCGCGGAGGGGTTCTTTGGCCGACGAGCATGAAGACGTTATCCGCGTTGACGGCAAACAAATTGTTGCCGAGTTGACGCCCATTTACCTTCTTTTATACAAACCGTCCGGGTATGTGACCACCCTCAAAGATCCGGAGAACAGGCCCGTTGTTGCCGATCTTGTCCAGGGGGAGGGGGAAAGGGTTTTTCCCGTGGGACGCCTTGACTATGATTCGGAGGGGCTGCTCATCATGACCAATGACGGCTCTTTTGCGGAGAAAGTTCAGCATCCCCGCTATCTTGTCCCCAAACGTTATCGGGCAAGAATTTCCGGGCATTTGACATCCCATGATATGCAGCACCTGAAAACAGGAGTGTCCTTTGACGGCGGCGTATTCAAACCACGGGATATTCAGATTGAGAAACGCAATGATAAGAGCATGTGGATTTCTCTCACCATCGGCGAAGGGAAAAATCGGATGGTTCGCAAGGGTTTTGCCGCCATTCGTCATGATGTTGAACGTCTGGTGCGTGTGGCCATTGGCGATATCGTCCTTGGCAATCTCAAAAGGGGGCAGTATCGCCATTTGACGAAAGTGGAAGTAGAATCTCTCCTGAAATATATCCCTCCGCCGCCGGGGAAAAGTATTCCCGTAAAGAAGGAGAGGAAAAAGGGTTAGAAGTCTTGCCGTGATTCTTTGTTTTGCCGTAAAAATCTTCTTATAAATGGGGAAATTGTTGCCGTTCTTTTGTCCGTCCGCCTCCACTGATAGAAGGCGGCGAATTTTTATCTTGACTTTCGGGGGAAAAATCACTATTACTCGACGGAATAACACGTTATTCTAAGACGTTGTCAGGCGGGATGCCCCTTAAATTTTGCGTACTTGGACATCTTGACTGTGAGGAGAAGGTATGAATAAGTCCAGTTTGATTGAAGCATTGGGAAAAAAAGAAAATCTGGCGGAAAAGACGGCCAGTGAAATCGTAAATTTGATATTCAAGGGATTTACCGACGAATTGAAGAAGGACGGACGGATTGAGATCAGAGGATTCGGCAGTTTTGTTGTGCGCAGCTACGGCGCTTACACGGGGAGAAATCCTAAAACGGGAAGAAATATCCAGGTGACTCCCAAAAAACTTCCCTTCTTCAAAGTAGGAAAGGAACTGAAGGAGATAGTAAACAAAGACTAGTGCTATCCGCCTTCTTTATTCCGAGAAACCAGGAGTAGATGGCGCGGTTTGTAATAAAGATCGAAATCAGGCGGGTTCTTTCTGTATTGACCTCATGCGGTATTTTGGTGCTGCGTGAGGTTTTTTTTGCTAAAAACACCGGTAGCAACTTACGAAATACTATTGCAGGAGCGGCGAGGTTTCCGCCAAAAAGTACGGCTTCAAAATTGTTGCCGGCGCGAAAGAAAAAACTTGACTTTTTCCCCCCTATTTTCGTTATTGATAGCACACCGATGGTACATCGGTGCGGATACTGAAAGTTTTTCTAAGTTAATATTTTAAGGCAAAATCCCATATGCGGATTTATTAAGGTGGATTAAAATCATATGCACGAGCTTACTTTAGTTAATGATCTGGCCTTGATTCTCGTTTCTGCGGGCGTTATGACGCTCATTTTCAGGCGTTTTAAACAGCCGCTGGTCTTGGGCTACATCGTCGCCGGCTTCTTGATAAGCCCTTATTTTGACCTGTTTCCCACCGTTGTCTCCGAAAATAATGTGGCGGAATGGGCGGAAATAGGGGTTATTTTCCTGCTGTTTGCCCTTGGTCTTGAATTCAGTTTCAAGAAGATGTTCAATGTCGGAGCTGCGGCGTCAATAACCGCGATCACAGAGATGGCGGCCATGCTGTGCATCGGTTTTTTCGTGGGGCATCTTTTGGGCTGGACAACATTGGAGAGTATTTTCCTTGGCGGCATGCTCGCCATGTCTTCCACCACCATCATTATTAAGGCGTTCGAAGATTTAAAGCTCCGCAATCAGAAGTTTACCAATATCGTGTTCGGCACTTTAATCATTGAGGATATTCTGGGCATTTTGATGATGGTGATGCTCTCAACAATCGCCGTCAGCAAGGGTGTTGCCGGCGGAGAAATGGGGCTTGGTTTACTGAAATTGAGCTTCTTTCTGATCCTTTGTTTCCTGATCGGAATATATATTTTGCCAACCTTTTTCCGCCAATTCCGTAATTGGTTGAACGACGAAACACTTATGGTCATATCCATCGGCCTTTGTTTCGGATTGGTCGCCCTGGCCACTCATTTTGGTTTTTCCGCCGCCCTGGGCGCTTTCATTATGGGATCTATTCTGGCGGAAACCATTGAGGGCGCCCATATCGAACATCTGACGAAAAATATCAAAGATTTTTTCGGCGCCGTGTTTTTCGTATCCGTTGGCATGATGGTAAATCCCCACACATTGGCAGAGTATTGGCTGCCCATTTTAATACTTACCCTGGTTACCATTTTTGGAAAGACGTTTTTCTCCTTCCTGGGCGTTCTCCTTTCCGGTCAGCCCCTGAAAGTATCCATGCAGGCAGGCTTCAGTTTGGCGCAAATCGGCGAATTTGCCTTCATCATTGCCACACTGGGTTATACTTTGGGGGTTATGCGCGAATTTATCTATCCGATTATCGTTGCCATATCGGTGATAACAACTTTTACCACCCCTTATTTTGTCCGCCTCGCCAATCCTTTTTACGATTGGCTGAATCCGAAACTCCCGTGGCGGTTCAAAACATTTTTGGATAATTATTCTTCCGGCGGCGACATCGCAAAAGACGAAAGCCATTGGAAAAAATTTGTGAAGCGTTACCTGATCAACGCTCTTATTTACAGTGTTTTGTCCATCGCCGTCGTTCTCTGTTTCACCCATTTTGTATGTCCTTTTGTCGTGCGCGAATTTTCCGGTCACCTGCCCGACTTGCTTATCGGCCTCATCAATTCACTGCTGACAATCATTGCCATGATTCCGTTTTTAATGGGTTTGGTAGTTGTCAGCCGGAAAAACAGGGAAATTGCGGCCAAACTGATTGCTGACGGCCACAGTGCGACTCGCCGGGGATTGACGGCGCTAACCATCTTGCGCCTGTTTCTGGCTACATTTTTTGTTATGCTTGTGTTGTTCATCAATTTCAAAACCACCTCCTCATGGCTTACCATTCTTCTTTTATCGGCAATCATGGGATTCCTTTTCCTGGCCCATAAAAATTTTAAAGCGCACTGGATTATGGAAGACCATTTTTTATCTAATCTGCTGCAAAAGGAAGAATATGAGCGGCAAAAAAGCCCCTTGCGCAGCTCTATCAATTCCCAATTATCTGACATTCATCTGGCGAAGATAATCGTATCGCCTGATGCGCCCCTTGTCGGGAAACGCCTCAGGGAAATTGATCTGCGGAAAAACTACAATGTCAATATCGTCAAAATAATTCGCGGGCATAAAGAAATCTATTTCCCCGGCGGCGATGATTTCATCTATCCCTCCGACCATCTTACGGCAATTGGTACGGACGAACAAATTTCCTCTTTCTCCCAAATAATGGAAATAGAAAACATGGATGAGCCGCAAATTCAAAAAGGGGATGTAGAATTATCATCCTTTGTTATTAAAGAAGATTCCCCTATTTTGGGTAAAGATTTGATGCAGACCGAATTCCGAAGTTCGGGCTGTATGGTTATTAAAGTTGACCGGGGGGAAGAAACGTTTACCAATCCCGACGGGGCGTTCATTTTTGCCGAAGGTGACCTGGTCTGGATTGCCGGCGAAAGGGAAAAAATACAGCAGTTTGTCTGATTATCAGGGAGAATTGTACCACAAAAAGAAGAATCGCAAGGGCGCGATTGATCACGGCCCAAAAGGCGGATAAGGTATTTTTTATCGGCAGCTCTTGGCAGCTTTCGGGACAGGGGCAGGAAAGGTTAAAGTATGCTGGAAGAAGAAGCTATTGTCGTTGAGGCCCATGGCATGGAGGCCAAGGTGCAGATGGAGAAGAAAAGCGCCTGCAGGACCTGTTCTGCGTCCTCCATTTGTCATCCCGTTGACCATGATTTCGTTGATGTGGTCAATCCCGTGGGGGCCTTGAAAGGCCAAAAAGTCAAGGTGGTGGTGGAACCGTCTCTGTACGTTAAAGCCTCTGTTTTGATCTATGGATTGCCTGTTATTGTTTTCTTCCTGGCTGCGGTTGCAGCGAAGGCTCTGGCTGTCCGCTTCTTTGGCGAACCCTATTCTGATTTATATGCCTTTTTCGCGGCCTGTGCGTCTATGGCCGCCGTTTTTGCCGTCATTATTTTCTGTATGCGCAAGGGCAGGGCCAGTCAGGATTACCGGCCTGTCATCGTAGAGATTCTCTGACCGTATTTTCATGAATGTTTTCCGCACGGGGCAGCAATTTATCTGTCTTACGCCGGAAAAAATTTTCCTCTTGCACTTGACAGGATTTGATTCGTGTTTATCTTACGCCTGTTCCGTTGTACGTGACGAAATTGCCATATAAAAGGTATAAACTTTGAAAGGAGATATGTAGGAATGAATATCAGACCATTGCAGGACAGAGTTATCGTTAAACGTTTGGAAGAAGAGCAGAAGACAAAGGGAGGCATTATTATTCCCGATACGGCGAAAGAGAAACCCATTGAGGGCGAAGTGGTCGCCGTAGGCAAGGGAAAGGTTACAGACGACGGTAAAGTCATAAAACTGGATGTGAGCGTCGGCGACCGCGTTTTGTTCAGCAAATATGGCGGCACGGATGTAAAAATTGATGGCGTGGATTATCTCATTATGAGGGAAGATGATATATTGGGCATTATTGGTAAATAACTATTGAATATATAAAATAAGGAGGAATCGTTAGTAATGGGAGCAAAGATCATTCAGTATGATGAAGAAGCGAGAAAATCCATCCTCAATGGGGTTAATACCCTGGCTGACGCGGTTAAGGTAACTTTGGGGCCCAAAGGCCGCAATGTTATTCTGGATAAAAGTTTCGGCGCGCCGACGGTTACCAAGGATGGCGTATCCGTAGCCAAAGAAATCGAGCTGGAAGACCGCTTTGAAAATATGGGCGCCCAGATGGTTCGTGAAGTGGCGAGCAAAACAAGTGACGTGGCGGGAGACGGAACCACGACAGCCACCATTTTAGCCCAGGCCATCTATCGCGAAGGCGCAAAGACCGTTGCCGCCGGCAGTAATCCCATGGATGTCAAACGTGGTATTGATAAGGCCGTTGAGGTTGTGGTGAAGGAATTAAAGGGACTTAGCAAGCCGACGAAGGATCAGAAAGAGATTGCCCAGGTGGGTACCATTTCCGCGAATAATGATGAGGGTATCGGCAATATTATCGCCGAGGCCATGCAGAAAGTGGGAAAAGAAGGCGTTATTACGGTCGAAGAGGCGAAAGGCCTGGCGACGGAATTGGATATTGTGGAAGGCATGCAGTTTGACCGCGGTTATCTTTCCCCCTATTTCGTTACCAATCCGGAAAAGATGGAAGCCAGCCTTGAGGATTGTCTGATCCTGATTCATGAGAAGAAGATCAGCGGCATGAAGGATCTACTGCCCGTACTGGAGCAGATCGCCAAAATGGGACGCCCCCTTCTGATCATTGCCGAAGATATTGAAGGCGAAGCCCTGGCTACCCTGGTTGTCAATAAGATTCGCGGCACCCTCCATGTGGCCGCCGTCAAAGCCCCCGGTTTTGGTGACCGCCGCAAGGCCATGCTGGAAGATATCGCCATTCTTACGGGAGGCAAATTGGTTTCCGAAGATATGGGCGCTAAATTGGAGAACACGACGATTGAAGATTTGGGACGCGCCAAGCGCATCAATATTGATAAAGATAATACGACCATTATTGACGGCGCCGGTGACCGCAAGGATATCGAAGGCCGGGTACGCCAGATTCGCGTTCAGGTGGAAGAGACAACGTCGGATTATGACCGGGAAAAATTGCAGGAGCGTTTGGCCAAGCTCGTTGGCGGCGTTGCCGTGATTAAGGTCGGCGCTGCGACGGAAACAGAGATGAAGGAGAAGAAGGCCCGCGTGGAAGACGCGCTGAACGCGACACGGGCTGCCGTGGAGGAAGGTATTGTTCCCGGCGGCGGCGTTGCCTATTTGAGAACGATTTCCGCTTTAGAGAAGATGAAATTGGAAGGGGATGAGCAGGTTGGCCTGAACATCATCAAAAAATCCCTCGAAGAGCCTTTAAAGATGATTGCCGTCAATGCCGGTATGGAAGGAAGCATCGTTGTGGAGAAGGTTAAGGAGAAGAAAGGCGCTTTTGGTTTCAATGCTCGCACGGAGAAGTATGAGGATATGATTGCCGCCGGCGTCATTGATCCCACGAAGGTAACGCGCTTTGCCCTGCAAAATGCGGCCAGTGTGGCCTCCCTGATGCTGACCACCCAGTGCATGATTGCCGATAAACCGGAGGATAAATCAGCCGGTATGCCGCCTATGCCCGGCGGCGGCGGATACCCCGGTATGGGAATGTAACAACCAGCCAGGGTTCATAACATCTTGCTTAAAAACCCCCGTTCGGAAGGACGGGGGTTTTTCTTTTCCTGTTCATCAAGGGCCATGTCACACGTGGCAGCGAGCGGTATTTCCCGCAAAGGGAAAATCCTTTTCACGTTTCGTCATGATCCAGCCACTGAAAGGGCGTTTCCTCATCGAAATCGGGGCAGATGTTCCTGTCATCAACCTCTTGAATGAAGAGTTGCTCAAAACCCATGTCCAGGGCGCGGTTTACGACAAGGTCGTATTCATGGCGGGTAATGCGGCGATTCAGGAGAGGATGATTTCTGACGGCCATGGTTGGCGTGTACTGCGACATGAGGCTGATGGGAAGTTCCGGAGGGAAGTGATTGCGCAGGAGTGAAAGGGCGGTGATACTGTTTTCCGTGCAGCCGGGCAGGACCAAATGGCGGATAATAATTCCCCGAATGGCCGCGCCGTTTGTGTCAAGGAGCAGGTCAGCGCCAACTTGTTTCACCATTTCCTGAAG
>JAITWQ010000062.1 GCA_031285215.1 Syntrophobacterales bacterium
GTAAAAAACTGTCCGGCACGGGCGGTATAAGGGAAGATACAACGGGAAATAAAAGAATGGCAATGACCAGGGACAAACCTGCCTTCACCCGTATCGGCACGAGCTGTTCGCCAAACAGAGGCATGGTGCTGATCAGAGAGCCTACTCGTACCAGAACCAGGGAAAATGACATAACCATATCCTGTGAGATTACGGGAAAGTCCATTTTAGCGCTCTTTACTTCCCTGATTGACAGCCGTCACTGATCATCAGTGTATATACGAAGGAATATTGACAAAAAGGTTATGGGTAAACGTCATAAGCAGACTCAGCATCCACGGAAGCGCCGCCACCAATACCACCAGAACGGCAACAATTTTCGGTACAAACACCAATGTCATTTCCTGAATCTGGGTGACCGCCTGGAAAAGGCTGATCGCGACGCCAACAACCAAACTGACAATCAAAACCGGGGCGGCTACCAGCAACGTCACCTTGATGGCTTCCGCCATAAGGCCCACAACAAGTTCTACCGTCATTTTTTTGTCCCTCCGACCTTCTTAATGCACATACAACTGCCGTTAATCGTCAACAAACAAGATATTGATTGCATATTGTAATACAAATTTTTCATTTCTTCTCCCCGGGATCATCGGGCAGGCATCCTTACCCTGGTTTCAGCGGAAACTTTGCACGAGAGATCCCACAATCAGATACCATCCATCCACAAGAACGAACAAAAGGATTTTGAATGGAAGGCTCATGACGATAGGCGGGAGCATCATCATTCCCATGGATAAGAGGATGCTCGCAATCACCATATCAATAATCATAAATGGCAGATAGATCATGAAGCCAATTTGAAAGGCCGTTTTCAATTCACTGATAACAAATGCGGGAATAAGAGTTTTTAAGGAAACATCTTCTTTGTTTGCGGGTCTCTCTTCTTTTGCTATTTTAATAAACAGGGCCAGGTCTTTCTCTCTGGTTTGCTTGAGCATAAATTCCTTGAGAGGCGCGATTCCTAATTCAATGGCCTGTTCTCCTGAGATTTGCTCCTCAATATATGGCTGCAGGGCAACATCGTTGATCTTATACCAAACGGGAGCCATGATGAAGAAGGTCAGAAAAAGGGACAGGCCGATCAAAACCTGATTAGGAGGCATCTGCTGCGTTCCCATGGCCGTTCTGATGAGGGAAAGAACGACGACAATCCTTGTAAAGGATGTCGTCATCAGAAGTATGGCCGGGGCCAGGGTCAGCAGGGTCAGCATTATCATCAGCTGCAGTAAACCTGACCATTGTCCGGGCTGATCCGTCGCGCCGCCAATACTTAAATTGATATTCGGCAGTTCAATGGGCGCGCCATAAAGGGTGGAAGGATCGCCAAAGAATACGATTGCGGTAACCGACAGAGCCAATAAGATGCTGAAGCGGGCGGGTAAGTTCTTCTTCATGGACGATTCCGCCGTTTAACACCTTGGATAAGGGGTTTAATAATATCTGTAAGGCGGTCAAACGCGGGCGAAGCAAGGGAAGGCCCCTTTCCTTCTCCTGACGCGCCGTTCAGGGAAGGCAGCCTTGACAAAGCCTCTTTGTTGTCAATTGTCGTGATATAGGACATTTGCTGCTGGGAAACGCCAATCACGATAATCTGGCCCAGTATATCAACAATCATAATACTGTTCTTGGGGCCAAGATGTTTGACGGAAAGGATGCGAATGGCCGCTCCATCAGGCATGGACAAGCCCGTTTGCTGAAAGAAGCGGCGAAACAAAAAGGCAAGCCCGATCATTATTCCCAAAACCAGAGCCAAAGCGGAAATCATTTTCAATAAAGCCGGGAAAAAGGAAATTGGTTCCATAGTGCCCTCCCATCAATCAGATCAGCGCAGACGATTCACTCTTTCCGCAGGTGAAACAATGTCCGTCAGGCGAACGCCGAATTTTTCGTTGACGACGACAACTTCCCCGCGGGCAATGAGGCGCTGGTTAACAAAAATATCCATCGGCTCTCCCGCCAGTTTTGTCAGCTCCAGGACGGATCCCTGCCCCAGTTGCAGCAATTCACTGATCAACATGCGGCTCCGTCCCAGTTCGACGGTTAACGTCAGGGGAATATCAAGAATGAAATCAATATCAAGATTGCTTTTAGTCCCGTCATGGGCTGGCTGAAGCTCATCAAAATCAACGGACGTCACCTCCGTTTTGGAAAGTTCCACCCCCGGATATGCTTTTCGGGTGGCTTCCAGTTCTTCCTGAACATCATCCCAGTTAAAATCATCGTCGCTCTTTGCCGGTTCCTTTGTTTTTGCACTGTCCCCCGTTTCCAATCCTTTCATCAATTCATCAATTTCATTCTGTTCCATAGTCTATAACCTCGTTGGTTTCTATTATGCGGGATATCTGAACGGCCTGGCTTCCTCTGAAGATACCTGGTTTACATAAAAATTTGGGTACCCCTTCGATCAAAACAAATAATGGGTTTGACGGATCCTGATCCAGGACGATCACATCACCTTTTTTTAATTCAACAATATCGCGTCCTTGCAGAGAAGATTTCCCTAATTCGATTACGACCTCTACGCGGGATAAACAGAGATTATCCTTAAACCGTTCTGCCCACACCTTGTCAATATCCATTTGCTCGCTTTGAAAGCCAGCCTGCAATTTATCCCGGATAGGTTCCAAACTGGAATAGGGGATACACAGGGACATAATGCCCGTATTGTATTCGACCTCTATTTCAAAACTGACAACGACGACAACATCTGTCAGGGAAACAATCTGGGCAAACTGGGGATTAACCTCCGAACGCTGATAGGTGACGTTAAGATCAATGAGACTTTTCCATGCCTTTTCCAGATCAACAAGGGCATTCATGATAACCTTGCGGATAAGGCTGTTTTCAATGGAGGTAAATTCCCGCCCCTCAACCTTAAAAAATTCCTTCCCCGTGCCGCCAAAGAGAATATCAACCAGGGTAAAAATGATCTTGGACTCCATGATAAAAATGGCGTTGCCCCGGAGGGGGTCCATGCGAAACAAGTGAAGACTTGTGGGTACGGGAAGAGTTTTCAAAAATTCCCCGAATTTGATCATGTTCACGGACACGGTGTTTACGCTGATCACCTTTCTCATCAACGAAGAAAGGGTCGTGCGCAAGAGTCTGGCAAACTTTTCATTGATCATCTCAAGGGTGGGCATTCTTCCGCGGATGATCCGATCCTGACTGGTCAGATCATAGAGGGTAACGGCGGAAGGATCTAAAATATCATCTACTTCCGTCTCAATATCTCCTCCGCTGATTCCGCGGAGAAGGGCGTCAACTTCTTCCTGAGATAATATCTGCGGCATAAACTACATTCCTGTTCCTGGGGTTGGCAGCCTCAAAATCTATTGGATGACAAATTCCGTAAAGTAAACCTCCACTATCTTGCCCGTCGTAATCGCCGTGTTCGCCCTGGTGATGATTTCCCCTTTCAATCTCTGCTTGCCGGCGGAATCCGCCAGATCCGTATGGCTTTTGGAAGAAAGAAGATCGATAATAGTATCACGAATACGGGGTTTTACCATATCCAACTCATGGAGCAGGGCCGGATTATGAACTTCAAACTGCATGGCAATTTTCAGGTATCGGTCGCCGTTATGGTCGGCGAGATTAACAATAAAGGGTTCCATGATCCAGGGAATACCAATAGCCGGTTGTTCTTTTTTTATCCCCTCCGTTTTAGTAAAGAAATAAAAGCCTCCTGCCACAGCACCGCCAATAATCACCAAAGCGAGCATACCGACGATAATCCATTTGACGGCCCCGCCACTGCCCTTTGGGGGAGTTGGCGCCGCCTCATTTATATCATTGTCTTGTTTTGCGCTCTTTGCCATGGTTTTCCTCCTTATTCATTCTCCATAGGTTAACTTTAATTCTACCCGTCTGTTTTTTTGCCGGCCAGAGAAATCATGGTTTTCGGCAACAGGCTTTGCATCTCCATAGCCTACAACAGACAGGCGGTTTGCGGCAATGCCGTTTTTCTCCAAAAACACGACAACACTCACCGCCCGCGCCGCCGACAATTCCCAATTTGAGGGAAAGGAAGCATTGGCAACAGGCAGGTTGTCCGTATGACCTTCGACATGGATTAACATCTCATTTTTTTTCAAAACAGTAGCAAGGAGTGTTAAAACACGCTGACTATCCTCTCTTAATGTTGCAGATCCCGGATTAAAGAGCGTTTTCTCTTCCATGGTTACCGTAATTCCGTCGGCATCCCTGCTGACCTCCGCACCGGGAAGAGAAGCAATTTCAACTGCCGCACCGGATAACTCCCGTTCTCTGTTAATACCTTCTTCTGTTGCTCCTCTGGCGTTTTGTTCCTGAGGCGAAAGCAGGCCTTGATCATGGGCTGCTTTGAACCCAAATGTCTCATGAAAGGCTTGAAGAATCTGAACGACTTTCACCTCGTTCATGTCAGACATGGAAATCATCAGGATAAAAAACGTCAGCA
>JAITWQ010000083.1 GCA_031285215.1 Syntrophobacterales bacterium
TGATCAATCCGCAAACTTTCAAAACGGTTCAATATCCCATAAAGATTTTCCTGGCTGGAAGACATGCCCAAAAGGAGAATGATGTCCACCCCTTCCTGCTGGGAAAACATTTCTTTCAGCCGCTCAAAATGACCTCTGTCTTTCAAACCTGTTCCGGGTGTATCAATCAGAATAACATCCCGGTCGGAAAACTCTTCGGTCATTTTATGGAAATGATTCTTGTCGGACACAATTTTCACAGGAATCCCCATGATTCTGGCATACGTTTTCAATTGTTCGGGAGCCGCAATACGGTATGTATCCGTTGTGGCCAATCCCACTCTCTTTTTATCCTCCAAAGAATAAAGGGCCGCTAATTTGGCAATTGTTGTTGTTTTGCCGACGCCGGTAGGCCCCACAAAGACCTTGATCCGGCTGCCGCCGTGAAAAGATTGTTTTTGTTCAAACCGGTCCCGGATCAAATCTTCTATCCGTTTAAGTCCTTCTTCCGGCGTCTCAATACGATCTGTCATGATTTCCCGGCTTAACATTTCCAGAAGGACACAGGCGCTTTTTCTGGAAATGCCATGGGCGACCAGTTTCGCATATACCGGCGCAAGTGGGCCTTGCTTGCCGTCCTGGCGCAGTCCCATGAGATCAAAGAGGACATTCAGCCGGTCTTTAAGATCATCAATGTCATCCAGCATATGATCTCGTTTCTGAAATTCTTTAAACAGGCCTTTCAACTCGTCAATGTCACCTTTTAAGATGTCCCAATCGGATTCTTCAAAATGCGGCGCAGAGGATAACGCCAGGGGCGCGGCCTCTATTGATTGTTCATACGGAAAAGGGGGGGAGCCATGTTGCCCGTTATCTTTTGCGGCGACAACCTCAACCAGCGGATTTTTATCCGTCCCTATCTGTTTATTAGACAGAATAATGGCTTCGGACCCTAACTCCCGTTTAATCTGCTCAATGGCCTCCTGCATATTTCTTGCTTCGTAGCGCTTGATTTGCATACTTATATCTCCACCATACCCAAGGACCGGATACTCGCATCCCGCGATATTTCATTGTGGGACAGCACAACCAGGTTGGGCAGGAATCTTTCCAAAATATTTCTCATGTGAATCCTGATGGTTGGAGAACATAAAACAATGGGCTGCAACCCCTTTTCCGCAAAAACGGCAACAATCTTCTGCGCGTTAACGACAACCTGACGAATCATATTGGGATCAGGCGAGGCAAATGATTCATATTCCGTATGTTGAACCGAGCGGCTGATCATGTCTTCGATTTCGGGGGAAACCATCATGACATTAATATTGCCTTCGGAATCCTCATATTGTTTTGTAATAACCCTGGCCAGGGACTGACGAACATAACCGGTTAAAATATCAACGTTTTTCGTTACAGAGACATAATCGACCAATGTTTCGATAATGGTCATAAGGCTGCGGATGGAAATCCGCTCCCGCAACAGCCGCTGCAAAACTTTTTGCAGCAAGTTGACGGAAACCACCTTGGGAACCATCTCTTCCAAAACCTTGGGATAGGTTTGGCTCAATTGATCTAAGATAGTCTGCACTTCCTGGCGGCCCAAAAGCTCATCGGCATGGGATTTGACAATCTCCGTGATATGCGTTGTAACTACTGTCGCCGGATCGACTATTACCAGTCCCTTCGCCTGAACGCTTTCTTTTTCCCGTTCCGAGACCCAAACGGCAGGAAGCCCAAAGGCAGGTTCCCTTGTTTCGATGCCCGGAATTTTTTCTCCCGCTTCATCGGATACAATGGCCAGAAAATGTTTCAGCATCAGTTCGCCTTTGGCGATTTCCACGCCGTTCATGAGGATGGAATAGGCGTTTGGCTTCAAATTCAAATTATCCCGGATGTGAATGGAGGGCATAATAAACCCCATATCCAGGGCCAATTGTTTTCGCAGCATTTTGATGCGCTGCAATAACTCTCCCCCCTGAGAAGCATCTACCAGAGGAATGAGTCCGTATCCCACTTCCAATCCCAGGGGATCTACGGGAATAAAAAGCTCTTCTTCCGCAGGTGGCGGAGGAGGCGGCGCTTCCGTTGCTTTATGTATCTCTTCTTCTTTCTTTGTCTTATATAATCTCATGGCAAGGACACCCATGACGGCAGCAATGGAAATAAAAGCTAATTTAGGCATTCCCGGAATCAGGGCAAAGATGAAAATCATCGCACCCGCCGTTGCAATGGCGCGGGGATGCATGAAAAGCTGATTGCGCAGTTCGCCGCCTAAATCGGTGGAAGCGGTATTACGTGTCACAAGCATACCTGCGGCAGTGGAAACAATCAACGCGGGAACCTGGGTTACCAATCCGTCTCCCACCGTCAGCAGGGTATAGTTTTGCGCTGCATCGCCTATTGCCATGCCATTTTGCAGAACACCGATAATAAGGCCGCCGATAATATCAACTAAAACGATAAGAATTCCGGCAACGGCATCGCCGCGGACAAATTTACTTGCTCCGTCCATGGCCCCGTAGAAGTTTGCCTCTTTTTCAACTTCCCCTCTCCTCCTGCGAGCCTCGGCGTCGGTAATCATTCCGGCGTTCAAATCCGCATCGATGCTCATCTGCTTGCCGGGCATGGCATCCAGGGTGAAGCGGGCGGCAACCTCTGCAACGCGCGTAGAACCTTTCGTGATAACGATAAAATTGATCAAGACCAGTACCGTAAAAACAATCAGACCGATCACATAATTTCCGCTTACCACAAAATTACCAAAGGCTTGAATAACCTGTCCCGCCGCTGCAGTCCCTTCAGAGCCGTGGGTAAGAAT
>JAITWQ010000096.1 GCA_031285215.1 Syntrophobacterales bacterium
GGTTTGCAGTTCCTGTAACAGAATATCCTTCTCATCGGCAAACAGAGACATTTGGCTCCGCCGCCGGTCTTCCTTTGTCTCTTTTTTCCGCGCAAAGCGTGGTTTGCCGGTAATGTCCAGCTCTCCCGCCTCAATATTCTCCAGAATTTCGTTGGCCCGTTGAATGACCGTATCATGGACGCCGGCGATTTTGGCGACGTGAATGCCATAGCTTCGATTAGTTCCTCCCGGAATAATCTTCCGCAGAAAGATAACCTGGTTATCCTTTTCCTTCACGGCAATGGTATAATTCCGTACGCCCTTTCGCGTAACGGTCAGCTCCGTCAACTGATGATAATGGGTCGCAAAAAGGGTTCGGACGCCCGTATCATGAAAATCGTGAAGATGTTCCGCAACGGCCCAGGCAATGCTTAACCCATCGAAAGTGCTGGTTCCCCGTCCCACTTCGTCAAGAATCACCAGGCTCCTTGGCGTAATGTTCTTCAGAATATGAGCAACCTCCGCCATTTCGATCATAAAAGTGCTTTGTCCCCGGGAAAGATTATCGGCAGCGCCGATACGGGCAAAAATTTTATCAACCACCCCAATATGAGCCTCCGCCGCAGGGACGAAGCTGCCCATCTGGGCCAGCAGCACTATCAGGGCAATCTGCCGGATATAGGTTGATTTCCCCGCCATATTAGGTCCGGTAATAACCAGCAGCCGGCTGTCTTTAAGATCCAGGGAAATATCATTCGGAACAAACCCCTCTGGAAGGGACATCCTTTCAATAACCGGATGGCGGCCATCCGTAATATGGATTTGATGACCATCATGAATAACGGGGCAGCAGTAGTGGTACTTCTCCGCTACTTCCGCGAGGGAAGCCAGAGCGTCCAATTCGGCAAGGCGGGCGGCTGTTTTCTGGAGGCGGGCAATGGAGGAGGCAATCCTTTCACGAATTTCCGCAAAGAGCTGATATTCCCGCTCCCGACGCCCATCTTCGGCGTTAAGCACCTCATATTCATATTTTTTCAGTTCATCATTGATGTAACGCTCCGCATTGACCAAAGTCTGTTTCCGTACATAGTCCCCGGGAACAAGCGCATAATTTGCTTTTGAAATCTCTATGTAATAGCCGAATATGTTGTTGAAGCCTACTTTCAGGGAATTGATACCGGTGCGTTGTTTCTCCTTAGCTTCCAGGGCGGCAATCCACTGTTTGGCATTTTGGGAGAGGGAAAGATAATGGTCTAATTTCTCGTCATATCCCTTTTTAATCATCCCTCCCTCACGGACGCTTATGGGAGGTTCGGCGACAATGGCGCGTTCAATCAATTCATACAGATCTCTCATCTCATCCAGGCCATCGTGTATATTTCTGATGAGATAAGCGTCAACGGGAGCAATTTTCTGTTTTATCTCAGGAATTGCTTCCAGAGAGTTTTTGAGGGCTATTAAGTCCCGGGCATTGGCAATGTTCATCACAATGCGGCTGCCCAGGCGCTCCAAATCATAGATTCGGGCAAGATCCTTGCGCGTGTTTTTACGGAGGAGGTGATCATTTTTCAGGGCGGCAACCGATAAAAGGCGTTCCTGAATGCGGAGGGATTGCACCAGGGGATAGGTCAGCCACCATCTTAATTTTCGCCCTCCCATGGAAGTCACGGTTTCGTCAATCACATGAAACAGGGAACCTTTAGCGCGGCCCTCGGCAATGGTCGTAAAAATTTCCAGATTACGCCGTCCCGCCTCGTCCATAATCAGGGCGTTATTGTTCTGGTACCAGTCAATCTTTGTGAGATGCCCGGCATCGTTTTTCTGCGTATCCCGTATGTACCTCAAGACAGCGCCTGACGCCCGCAGCACGCCTTCCTTATCGCGATGCAGCAAATCAAGCTCTGCGAGATGTTCCTCGGAGAATTGCCGTATCAACAGTTCCCTGGCCTCTTCCGGGTCAAAATACGCCTCGGGAAAATCACTGATGCGGCAGGAAAATAAATCGCCCGTCCTTTGAAGGATGGCATCTTTTAAGGGAGATTTTTCCGGCAAGATCACTTCGCGGAATTTCAGGGCCATTAAGCCGGAGAGAAATTCTTCCAGATCATTGGCAATACTGATCCAAAATTCACCGGTTGACAGATCAACAAAGGCCGTTCCATAATTCTCCTCAGCAAAGACAGCCGCCAGGAAATTGTGTTCCTTGGGATTTAAATTGCTGTCGTCCATGACCAGACCCGGAGTTACCACCCGAATCACGTCACGCTTCACCAGTCCTTTTGCTGATTTAGGGTCTTCCAGCTGTTCACAGATAGCTACTTTGAAGCCTTTATTGATCAGCTTGGTAATATAGCCCGGCGCTGCATGATAGGGAAACCCGCAGAGGGGAATACTGTCCTCTTTGCTCTTGTTACGGGATGTCAGTGTTAAATCCAGGACTTGAGAAATCGTCTTGGCGTCTTCAAAAAACATCTCATAAAAGTCGCCCATGCGGAAGAGAAGAACCGCGTCGGCATACTCTTTCTTTATATCCATGTACTGCTGCATGGCGGGTGTGACGGGAAGGGATTCGCTTGTCATTCCCATCTTCCCCGCCCGTTTTTTTTCAGGTCAATGGTATCATCATCAGCAGGAGGTACTGCCCGCCGCCTCACAAAAAAAAAGTTTTTCCTGTCCGAAAGACCCCAGGTCAAAATGGCGTTAATGATACTGATCAGGATGGCTCCGATGACTGCCGCCCAGAACCCATCAACATTAAATCCCGGAACGATCGCGGAAACAAGGAGCAGCAGGAGGGCATTAATGACAAAGGTAAAAATTCCCAGCGTCAGAAAATTAATAGGAAGGGTCAAAAGGAGGAGAACAGGGCGGACAACGGCATTCAAAATTCCCAGAGCGGCAGCGGCAAAAAAGGCAGACCAGAAGCTGTTTACATGAATGCCGTCCAGCAAATAAGACACAGTCAAAATGGATGCCGTTAAGGCAATCCACTTAAAAAGCAGCCGCACTATTATGCTCCCGTAGTAAAGATGATCTCTTCTTCCGCCGGAGAGATCCAAGGGATTCTCCGGCAGTAAACCAGTGTTATTCCCCGGAAAATGACGATTTTCCCGCCCCGCAAATGGGGCACACCCAACCCGCCGGCAGATCATCAAAACTGGTTCCCGGGGCAACATTCCCGTCACCGTCACCTTTGGCCGGATCATAGACGTAGCCGCATACATCGCATACAAATTTTTCCATGGGCATTCTCCTCAAATTATTTTATCTTTTTCGTTTTCAACCAAGCGCGGCAAGAATATCCCGTGCCAGTGCCTGTCCCTTTTCGTAGCAGGCATTGAGAATGTCATCTGTCGGTGCATTCTTGGCCTTTAAAGCCTCGCTTGTTATCTCAATCCCCATTTCCTTCATCATGGCCTGAACATGATCCGCCGCCTCGCCGCTCCAACCATAAGAACCAAAGGCGAAACCCTTTAAATTCTTCGGCTTAAGGCCTTTCATATAGGTCAAAACATCGGCCATCTGGGGCAGGACATTGTTGTTCAGGGTTGATGATCCGATAATTACCGCCGCCGCATTCAGCAACTCCGGCATGATATCACTGCGATGGCAGCAATCCAGACACATAAATTTTACCGCGACGCCTTCGGAGATGAGACCTTCGGCAATGGAACGGGCCATCTTTTCCGTATTCTTCCACATGGAACCGTAAACAATTACCGCCTTGGCCGTTGGTTTCTGTTCGGCCCATGTCTTGTATTTTTCTATGATCCACGGGGAATTTTTCCGCCAAACGGGACCATGATCGGGGGCGATGATTTTTATCGGCAGCCCCAGGGAGGCGATTTTGTGAGACAGTTTTGTGACAAGGGGCGAGTAGGGAAGAAGAATATTGGCATAGTAAGTTGCCGCCTCTTCTTCGAGAACCGTTTGGGGAATATCGCTGTCAAACCGCTCCGTAGAGGCATAGTGCATACCAAAGGCATCCTGCGAAAACAGGATATTTTCCTCCTCCAGATAGG
>JAITWQ010000188.1 GCA_031285215.1 Syntrophobacterales bacterium
CCAGTTCATTGCCCCCGCCCTGATTGCCATTAATATCATGAACAATGCCTTTTACGAAAATACCTATGGCTCCTATGTGAGAATGTACTATCAGAAAACATTTGAGGGGATGATGGCCACGCCTCTTACAGTTGCGGAGATCATTGCCGGAGAGATTGTTTGGGGGGCGTTCAAAGCCGTTTTGGCTACGATTTTGATGGTGGTGGTAATCAGTTTCTTCGGTCTTATCCGGTACCCGGAAGGGCTTTTACTGATTCCCATTGCCTTCCTGGGCGGATTGTTCTTCGCGTCTCTAGGCAGGTGCCTCACCTCCATTGTTCCCCATATTGAACTCTTTAATATTCCCTTCTTCCTTTTTATTACTCCCATGTATCTCTTTGGCGGCACCTTTTTCCCCTTGCAGAATCTTCCTCTCTGGGTTCAGCAGGTGGCGTCTTTTCTCCCTTTAACTCACCTGGTCCATTTGTGCCGCGCCTTTGCGGGAGGACATATGGAATCGGCCTGGGCGGGAAGTCTTTTCTATATTCTCTGTCTCACGCCCGTTTTATTCCTCTTAGCCATCTGGGGAATGCACCGCCGTCTGATAAAATAATCGCGTCCATGTGATGCCAAATACGAAAACGAGGGGCAGCGATTAATTGCGAATTGCAGGGGCGCGATTGAGCGCGCCCGAAAAGGTATGCAAGAGCAAATGTTTGATCTTGCCGTTTTACTGCTTTTTGCCCAATAAGCTGCCAAGGGTGTCGGCAATATTACCCATGTCTCCAAGGGAATTATTTTGAGCGCCGGAGCCGGAACCCAAAAGGGAATCCAGAGAACTGCCGACGGCGGGAGGAAGTTTGCCCTTCAGGAAATTAAGAACCGTATTCACCGCTATTTGAGCAATTGGTTCTGATATGTTGGCCTTTTGTGCCACTAATTTTACAATTTCGCTTGCCATAATAAATCTCCCCGGTATTATTTATTTACCCATCTCACTCATCCGGCGCGGCGGTTTTGGGCGCTCCCGTGCTGCCGATTAAAGCTTTCTCCGCCTTGTTTTCACATGTTTTGCACAGTTCGGTAATGTTTTTCAATGCCCTGGCTTGCGCCACGGTTCCGCTGAAAATTTCGTCGGTCCGGCTTGTATTGATATGCTGGCAATTCTCATCAATGTGATACTTCGTTCCCGATTTTGTCCAAAAAACGCTGTTTTGTCCTGTCAGTTCTTCAATCCGGGCCGTCTGCTCGGAATATTCCTCAATCGAAGGCGCATTGAAGTCAAAGCTCGCCAGACCGGCCACAATCAAAGCAATGGCCGCGATACCGCCCAAAATGCTTTTTTGCTTGCCGTCCAAATCTTTGTTGGTAACGACAAGAATCACCAAAGGCAGGAAAGCGATAACGGCGATGATCGCCCCCAGTTGGTTTTGCAGGAAAAATCTTACTTTATCCTGCTTTGACGCCGGGTCTAAGCGGTTCGCTTTTTTCCAGAGCTGCGAGCCGATAATGACCAGAATCAAATCAACGGCGATTAACGAAATCATCCAAACCCAGGCGCTGGTTTCGATTGGCTTGGCGCATTTTACCAGTACGAATATTGCGCCTGCCTGGGCGGCAATGGCCAGCGCCCACAAAAGGGCGGCAAAGAGGCGCAGTTGCATGGCCTTACCCTTTGCTTCCGGCGTGGGGACAAAGGTTGTCTTCTTCGGAGCGGCTTCCCCGCCCTTTACTTTTGTAATTTTTTTTGTCGTCATAAGCCTTTAATCTTTTTATGGGTTAGATTCGCGTTTTATCAGCCAGGTGTTTTTGAACCCGTCTGATGCCGGACGGCGGCTTTGTCCTTAATAAAAACAAAGCCTTCAGATATCACAATTACTTTTAAAGATACAATTTTTCGGCAGACTCTGCAAGATTTTTTAGCGGTTAAATTGGGCTTGCAGACGCTCCATTAAAATAACCGTAATAATCCCCATCACAAATCCATTCCCAAGAATGGGCCGTATCAACGCTGGAATTTGGTTGATCGCATCTGCCGGGGCAAATGAAATAATGATGGCAACCATTAGGGGCAGACCTACAACAAGACCTGTACTGAAATCGTAAATCGCTTTTTCATTAACCAGCATCTGCATCCCTGCGGCAAGCTGCGAAGCCATAAGATAAAGTAAAATACTGCCCAATACAACGTTAGGAATTCCACTCAAAAAGCTAATGAAGGGAGGGAAAAAGGCACAGAGCAGCAAACCGATACCAGCGGGAATCAGGGGGTAGCGTGACGCGCAGCCGCTGGCGGCGATAATTCCCGGACTCATGGAAAAGTCCACGGGGCCAATGACCCCGATGGTGCCGGCCAGCGTGTTGGATATTCCGGCCATGCCTACACCTCGATTGATCCGTTTTTCAATCTTGTCCACTTTCAGCAATTGACCCACCGCTTGAATGGAACCGAGTTCATTAATAATCAGGGCAATAAAGCAGAAGAGAAAAGATAAGATGACAGCAATGTCAAATTCCGGGGGAAAAATAAACAGCTGAGACAATGAAAAATGGCTTTTATGGATAATGAAAGTGGAAGAAGAAGGGGCGGCAACTGTGTAAACAAGACATCCTAATATTAGCGCCCAAATGATAATGGTTGATTTCCAAATGCCTTTTAGCAGATGATTGCCCACCAGCATCGCCAGCACCAGGATTAAAGCAAAAGAAAGATGAAAAAGAGGGTGGGTACTGAAAATCAAATTTAAGATAACGGGCGATAAAGTGTAGGCTATTAACATCAGGATTACAACAACAACGCGGGCCGAGAATATGGACTGCATCTTGGCAAGAAATCCGCTAAATGCCAAAATGGAAACAAAAATACCTCCGATGGCAATCGCCGTATAAATTGCCGCGGCACTGGAAGCCATACATGCCGTGACTCCGATGAGAAGAACAGAGGCGGGGCCGACAACCAACGGCAAACGATGCCCCCAAATCATTTGTATAATCAGTGTCAGCCCTACAATGCCAAACAGTTTCTGCATATAAAATATCTGGTCCCCCGGTGCGGTAAAATGGAGCTTGGCTACAATGATTCCAATGATAATTATACTGGGAACGGACACTGCCCACCATTGCAGACCATACACGATCATGGGTATGGCCCCTGGTTTATCGTCAACATTGTATTTCATTTTCAGTTCTCCTTTCCGTCGAATTGCAAATATTTCCATGGATTATGAGAGCTTTATGATAAAATGTCAACATTAGTTATCAGCAGGTCGTTCTTACTTTTGTAATGAGGGAACCAAGCATTTTACCGATTTCCGACAGCAGTTGCGCCGCTTCCAAAATGTCCTTATCGGCAAGGTATCCCACCTTGACGCAAATCTGAAGCTGCGTTTCCAGTTCCGCCCTTGATCCCCGCGCTATTGACAGAAAGTTCAGAAACTCCTTGGATGAATTCCTGTTTTGCCCCTCGGCGATATTTGACGGAATTGACACCGCCGCTCTTCTCATTTGATCCGAGAGAGAGAACAGTTCCTCCTGTGGCAGTTGTTTCGCCAGACGGTATATCTCCTGCGTTAGTTCCATTGCTTTTTGCCATACAATCAAATCTTTATAGTAAGCACCCATACCTTCTTATTTCCTTTCTGAAAACTTACAACAGTTACTGCTTTGCGCGGATTTCTCCGGCATGATCATTTCACCGCTTTTTCTGTTGGAATAAAAATACGGGGAGCGGTCAGGGGGGCCGTCTGCCAGAGAAATGAACGCGCCAGCGGCAGCCGTGAATACTCTTGGCAGACGGAAGGGGGAAATAGTTTCCGCAGGATAATAGAAGAGGATTAACCTGTTCTACGGAAAAAGTTGTATCAGGTCTGACCGGGCAAACCAAAAGATGTATAATAATGAAGGCAAAGCAACGGAAAGCAGAAGAAGAACAATATACAGTATGTAACTTGGCGGAAGCTAAGGGCCGCAGCATGAATTTTCCCTCCCCACGAGGATCTACGATGGATCGGTATTCCGGCTCCAGGCGGCCTACTTACCTGCCTTCCCATTGTGATGATCACAACAGTGACTTTTTAGGTGTTCGTTCCTGTTACGGCTGCGGGGGCAGCGGGGGAATCTCACCCCACTTCCCGGATTCCATCTGCATCTGTTTTTCAAAAATCTCGGAGCGAGCTTAAACGAAAAATCCCTTTTTGTCAAGATGCGCCATTTCTCTTTTATGGCGATTATTAAATTTTATGCAAAAATATTAGCACAGGACACGTGACGCAGATAGTTTTGCGGATAGCTCAATGATAAAAACCTCTTGCATTTCTTGGCGGCGGTGGGTATTTTAAGAAGATCATTTGATTTATCATGGTTTGTGAGGAGTTTTTAAGAAAAAGTGGAGAAAGTAATTAATTTTTCGCAAAAAGTGAATGATGCCGACATGTTTGGCATGATGATTGCACTTACTTACTTACTTACTTACTTACTTACTTACTTACTTACTTACTTACTTACTTACTTACTTACTTACTTACTTACTATGTAGTTCTTCCTTATTTAACAGCCAATCTTGTAAGTAT
>JAITWQ010000190.1 GCA_031285215.1 Syntrophobacterales bacterium
ATCCGGTTGATGAAGATAGCTGATAACAGACGTATCTAGATAAATTTTAGGCTTTCTCATTTTCTTGTCCTTCTTTTGCCACCCCTGCACCACTTTTTCTATTTTTGATATGGGGTCAACCCCATATTGTCAAGAAAAAAGAAAGGGAAGATATTTCCCCTGGGAGAATTTTTTTCCTGGTTAAAAATCCCCGGAAAGGAAAATTTGTCTGGGAAAAAGAGACTGCCGAAGGGGACATTATCAGTAATACAGTGAAATCATTGTATTATTTTTTAGAAATTGCGGGTGGCATATCACTTGCTATAAAGAGAGGCAGAAATGATTAAAGGAGCAAAAAGGGAAGATATGTCTCAACTGATTATGCCCCGACAGGGAGAAATAAAAGAGATTTTCCTCCAGACTAAAAACGAAATAAAGCAGCCGCAAAAGGGGCTTCCCTTTCAGGAGGAATCCTCCTTTAAAAAGGTTTTGGCCAAGGTAGATCAAGGCGATGAACAGGCGAAAACGGCTTCCCTCTCCGATTCTGCGGAACAAAAAGCAGAAACGCCATATGATGAGGAGGGCCAAAGCAGAGGAGGCTTAGTTGATAAGGAGAAGGCGACGGAAGGCGCTTCCAATAAAAAGCGAGAGATAACTCATTCCTTTCCGGCTGAGGGACGGGAAAACACGCCGGATCATGAAGAATTAACCATCGGTGCAGTATTTGCCGCCGCCGCTTCCATGGAAAAAGCAGCACAAGTCAGTGAAAAAGAAAACCGCGTTTTGCCGGGAATGTCCCATCCTCCGGCCCCTAAAGGGGGAAAGGGAGAGACCGCTTCTTCACCGGGAAATGCCCTTGAGAAAGAAAATCATGCGGCCCATGGAGCAGAAAAAGCGTTGCCCATCATGAAGGGGGCTAAGGGAGAAATAAACCTTGCCAGTTTGGCAATGAATAAGCAGGAAAAAATGCAGCCAGCAGACCTTCACGGTAAGGGGACCAGGGCAGAGGCGGCTGTCTTGGCCGCCAACATGAAAAAAGGCGAGAAAGCGGGCAGCTCGCCCCTGGGAGAGAGTCTCGTTAAAAAGATGAGCGATATTCAGATCACCAAAATTTCTTCTCTGGATACGAGAAATCACTCCCAGATGACCGACACAAGGCCGTCTGTCACTGCCAACTTGCCGCCGGATCCTCCGGCGAGCCAGGAAAAAACACCCTTTACCATGGGCGCCAATGATTTACAAAAAGAGGGAACGCCGGGAAAGGAAGAATTCGTGGCAGTGGGCAAAGAATCCGTTTCCCCGGGAAGCGCCTCTGAAGCAAGGGCGCAGCAGATTTATGCCGCTGAGCGCATCATGCCCAGAGGGATTGTCATCCCCATGGAACAAATCGTTCAGGAGACGGGCAAGCTGTTGGAGAAGGGGGGGAAAATACAAATAGTTCTCCATCCTCCCAGCCTTGGTCAAATGAATATGGAAGTTGTTGTACGCAATAATCGCGTAGAACTGATAATCATGGTCGGTAATGTTGATGTGCAGCAGACGCTGCAGGCCAGTTCCGACCAGCTCAGAAACGCTTTGCAGAATCAGGGATTTCAATTTGATCAGATGTCCGTTTTATTAAAGAAGGAGAGTATGGATTCCCATTCCGGAGAACGCCCTCTCTGGCAGGACGGGCAGCGAGATGGTGAGAAACGTGAAGGACGGCAGGAATTCGCGGGGGAAATATTATTAGAACCGGAAAGTATGCGTTACGATGAAACAAGAGGTCTTAGTATTTTTGTTTAATCTGAGGCGAAAATGTGGATGAAAGGGAAAATCTATGGCAATCATTGATAATACACTCAGCGGTGTAACAAGTCAGCAGGGAACCGGCCAGGAAAATTCGACAACAAAAAGTTTGGGGAAAGATGATTTCCTGCGGATGCTGGTGGCACAGCTTCAAAATCAGGATCCTCTCAGCCCCATGGATGGAACCGACTTTGTCGCCCAGCTGGCGACATTTTCAAGCCTGGAACAGTTAACCAATATGAACAGTCAACTTGGTCAGCTGGGAGTCTATCAGGCGACGCTGACCAATACGCAAGCCGTTAATCTTCTTGGCAAGGAAGTTACTGTTAATCAGGATAATGGCTTTCAGGTAAGCGGCAGCACCGCCGATTTCAGTTATAATCTGACCAGGCCGGCGGAGAGCGTATCCATTGTGATCTATGATTCCACGGGAAAAGAAGTAGATCGCATCGAAGCGGATAAACAGGACTCAGGCCTCCAGACCATGACGTGGGCTGCGGGGAGTAATGCCAATGGTTTGTACTCATATAATGTCCTGGCATATGATGCGAATGGCAACAGAATACCTGCGGAAACGATGATGACGGGGAAAGTGACCGCCGTACAATACCGCGATAACGCCATTTATTTGACGATAAATGACCGGGAAGTGACTTTTAACCAGGTTGTGGCCGTAAAAGGCGGATAAAACTGTCAATCTTTTGACGAAATAACAAACAAAATCAGTTTTGCGATAGGAGGACTTATTATGTCAAGCGCACTTTGGATTGGAGCAACAGGTTTAATGGCAAGTTCCAAACAACTGGATGTCATTGGAAATAACCTGGCAAATACCAATACGGTCGGCTATAAAGGGGGAAACACATTATTTTCCGCCATGCTTAGCCAAAATCTTTATTCGGGATCGGGAAATATGCAGGTGGGACAGGGGGTCATTACTTCCGCCATTCCCACGCAGTTTACCCAGGGAACCATGGAAACAACGGGCAATGTTCTTGATCTGGCCATTGACGGCAATGGATTTTTCATTGTCAAGGACAATAGCGGGGCGGAGTATTATACCCGCGCCGGGTCTTTTCATGTGGATAAAAACGGTAATCTGGTTGATGTCAACGGTTACTTTGTTCAGGGTTATAATCTCTATTCGACTACACCTTCGGTAGAGACGACCATTAACCTCCAGAACATCCAGTCGGCTCCTAAGGCGACAACGGAGATCAAGGCCAGCGCCAATCTTACTGCCCAGTATGATCCGGCCAATCCGGCGGTTTTTAATATCTCCCAGAATATTTACGATACCAAAGGAGGAATACATAGCCTGAATCTTCAATTTACACAGACAGGGCCCAACACGTGGAACTGTGAAGCCTATATAGACGGTACCCTCGGTCCTGTAAGCCCCGGCACGATTCCGGTGGTGTTTAACCCAGACGGCACCCTGTTCTCCCCCGCGGGGCCGATCACTATCAATTTATCGACTCTCGGTGCTTTTTCTAACGGTGCTACATTAGAGGATGTTTCTTGGGACATTAACG
>JAITWQ010000060.1 GCA_031285215.1 Syntrophobacterales bacterium
CTTTTCTGATCGTCCGTTGCATCGCCCGCCCCCCGTATGCCCGGGGTAACAATCAGGAAATCATTCCCGCAAGCCCCTCGAAGAACATCAATATCCTGGGCGGAAGCAACGACGCCTGATACTCCCGCATCCTGAGCCATGCGCGCAAGCCCTGTCACCGCTTCCCGCGTCGTCCCCCGAAATCCTATATCATGGATATCCTGATCGTTGAGGCTGGTTAAAATGGTAACGGCTAGAATAACCGGCATGGGCACTTGCTTCTTTTCCGCCATAATCCGCACTGCGGACACCGTTTCTTCCATCATTTTTTTCCCGCCGGAGGCGTGTACATTAAACATGGACACGCCAAGGCCCAAAGCCGCCTCGGCAGCGCGGGTAACCGTATTGGGGATATCGTGAAATTTAAGATCCAGGAAAACACGGCCTCCCCTCACACAAACCTGATGCACAAATTCCGGCCCAAAGTGAGTAAACGCCTCTTTTCCTATCTTAAACAAACCCACATGACCAGACAAACGTTCCACCCAAGTGAGGGCTTCTTGCTGATCATCACCCACATCAAGAGCGAAAATCAACTTCTCCCGGGCATCAGAGTTCTGGCTCGGCATAATCGTCATCTCCAATAAACTCCATATCATCAATGATGGGTTTAAAGTCTTCCTTTGATCCTTTCAAATATTCCGGATGGGCATAAACCACTTTTCCGGCGGCAATTTCCCGCAGCGACGCCACAACTTCCCTGTTATTGCGGACATCAGCCAGCGGCGCGGAACCCTTCAAAAGCTGCCTTGCTCTCTGAGCCGTAAGCATGACAAGGCCAAACCGTGTCTGCGCCTTGTGCAGTGCATCCTCTATTGTTATTCTGGCCATTTATATTTACCTCCCATTAATAAACTTATTGATCTCTGTTTTTTTCCTCATGACGCGATTTTTTTCCGCCCGATAGATACTGCACAGCAAACTTACAGCATCCGGCAAATCATCGTTAAACACAACATAATCATACCAGCCGATTTCATTTATTTCCACCATGGCATGGTTAAAGCGAGTTGATATGGTTTCTTCATCATCCTGTCCCCGCATTGTCAATCTTCTTTTTAATTCTTCAAAAGATGGAGGGAGAATGAAAACGAAAACGGCCTGGGGATACCGGTCTTTGATGGCTTTTGCCCCCAAAGGATCAACATCCAGGATGACATCTTTATCACCTTCCCGGGCAAGCGTTTCCAGCACGGCACGGGAAGTGCCATATAATTGGCCGTAATTTTCCGCCCATTCCACAAATTCTTCCCGTTGAATCATGACATCAAATTCATCACGGCTCACAAAAAAGTAATCGCGGCCATGGACTTCCCCCCGCCGCGGAGGGCGGGAAGTATGGGAAATCGAAAATTGTATATGGGGACATTGTTTCATCAATTCCTTGTAGATTGACGTTTTTCCCGTTCCCGAAGGAGCGGAGACGACAAGAAAAAGACCCGTTCCCCGGGGCAATTTACTCAATGTTCTGCACCTGTTCCTTGAGCTTTCCCAGTTCGCTTTTTATTTCGATGACATTACGCGAAATATCTAAATCACCCGTTTTGGACCCGATGGTGTTTGCTTCCCGATTCATCTCCTGGATAAGGAAATCCATTTTACGCCCGATGGCGTCCTCACTTTTAAACATTTCGCGAAACTGGCAGAGATGACTGGTCAAACGGACGATTTCTTCGGTTATATCACTTTTATCCGCCATAATGGCAATTTCCTGATTCAAGCGGATTTCGTCAATATCAATTCCTTCCGTCAGCTCGCGTACACGCTCCATCAAGCGGATTTTACTGTTCTGAACAGACAGGGGCACTTTTTTTTCTATCGCCGCCAGGAGCGTTTCCACATTACTTATCCGTTCTTCCAAATCGGCCAGGAGCAATTCGCCTTCCTTCTGCCGCATTTCGGTCAGCAAGGCCATGGCTTCGTTCAAAGCAACTTCTACATTCTGCATGATACCCTCAAGCTGCGGTTCCTCTTCTGCGGCAATGAAAATATCCTTGAACCTTGTAAGCTCCGCCAGGGTAATCTCTTCCTGAATCCCGAATTCCTGCCGCATCTGTTGAAGAAGCTCATGATAATTGCGCAGCAGGGGAAGATTCAGTTCATACTTATTGACCGCTTCGCAATCCGCCGTATCAAGGCGGATAGAAACTTCTATCCTCCCCCGGGAAAAACATCCGCCAACTTTTCGCTTAATCGCCGTCTCCAGGGCAGAAATACTTCCCGGAAGACGCAGAACCACTTCCAGATAACGATGATTCAGCGAACGAATCTCCACCGCGTACTTACGGCCATCAATAATGCTTTCCCCTTTTCCATATCCCGTCATACTTTTAATCATAAGTTTTGCCGCTTTCCATGATGGACGTTAGCTTTCGCCTGTTTCCCATACATCCTGCCTTAAATTTTCCCCCTCACCCTGCCTCAACTGCATCATATAACGCTGTCTGATACGATTAAAAAAGGCAATCTGCCCGGCATCCGCGTAATCAGGATATGTCCAGGGCAGGGGATGAAATGTCTTGTCCCGGAAAACAAGGGTTAAATCCGCATAAATCCCCCGGTGAAGATAGGGGCGATGCGTATATCCCTTCCCCGTCGCCAGAATCAGATGGGCCGACGATATATAGCCGGGATCAAGATTAACCCGCCGCTTCGCTCCTTCCGACCGTTCATTCTCAAGACTGTTTGTTGCTATTTTGATCTCCGGCAAAAGTTCCGGACGAATCAAACCGCGAAAGGAGAGGAACCTCCTCACCAGGGCGGAACCCATTTCCGGCGCGTAGTAATCCGTATAATGGAACCCATGGAAAGCGCCTATTACATCGGGCGCGCCATAGTCCTCCGCAAGCTGGCCGATAACGCCATTCATCTGTTCCCTATCTGCCGCGATAATACTTACAATCAGTTTAACCGCATCCGGAAATCGCGTAACACTCACACCGACCTCCGCAATTCCTCCCGGTATACGGTTGCCGTTCCTACCTTCCCCACAACAATGCCCGCCGCATGATTGGCAATTTCAGCGGCCTCACGCAACGTTGCACCGGCGGCGATGCAGAGCGAAAACACGGCAATGACGGCATCGCCGGCTCCCGTCACATCGTAAACAGCCCGGGCATGGGAAGGAATATGAACAACGGAACCATTGGCCTCATAAAGGCTCATTCCCGCCTTGCCCCGTGTGATCAGAAGAGCGTTAAGATTGATCCGTTCCAGAAGGGACATGACCTTTTCGTAAACCAGGGCTTCTTTTTCGGGATCATTCCCGTTAATTTCCCCGACTTCCATCGCCCTTTCCGCCTCATGATGATTGGGCGTAATAACATCCAAACCATGATAAAAGGACAAGTCGCTGCGCTTGGGATCCACGCATACGCGAATATTACGTCCGGCAACCACCTCACGAATCCCCTGGAGGAGTTCCGGCGTTATCATTCCCTTATGATAATCCGACACAACAATCACATCAATCTGATCCGCCAGGGACGATACGTATCGAAGAATTTTCTCCGTGTAAGCCGCAGAAACATCCCTTTGCGTTTCCCGATCAAAGCGAACCACCTGCTGATTATGGGCCACAACTCTTGTTTTGACGGTCGTATGGCGATCTTCATCAACAAAAACGCCGTCCGTAGCCACTCCCTTTGCGGACAAACTCTCCCGCATTTTTTTCCCCATATCATCGGAGCCAATGACGCCGGTCAGATACACCTGTCCTTCGACGGCCCGGATATTATTCATAACATTGGCGCATCCTCCCAAAAGAAGCTCGTCATGAATAACGTTGACAACGGGTACCGGCGCTTCCGGAGATATTCGCGTCACCTTGCCCCAAACAAAATGGTCAACCATGACATCGCCGACAACCAAGGCTTTGATGGCGGGGAAGCGATCAATGATCTCTATTGCTCTGTTCGTATCCATAAAACCGGTGAATGTTTCCCTTGTGGATTACATCTGTTTTAAATAGGTTATAATAGTGTTGCCGTTCTTTTTTGTCAATCCCTAAAACGGCTCCCTGTTGAATAACAACTTTACAGTACGCTGATGGCGAGCAGCGCGGAAAGCCGGAGACAGGCACGGCAATTCACGCCCGCAATGGCAATAATACCGTTCTTTGCATCGTTTTGCCTGATGACAAAGGCATTGCACCAAATCATAATCAGTGTTATGAGTTAAAAGATTTGCCATGGGGGCACGCGTCTATGACCGAATTGACATGTAACCGCTTTGCACTGCGATAAAACCAAAAAACTCCCCCTATTACTTTTTTATCGAGGACTTATGAAGACAAACCGCTTATTTTTCCCTTTCGCAGCCGTCATGATTATTTCGCTTACCCTGTTATGTTCTCCCTCTTTTGGCA
>JAITWQ010000108.1 GCA_031285215.1 Syntrophobacterales bacterium
GAACATACAAAAAGCGCTATTTTCGCGCCCGCTAAGCGGCACATTGGCTGCAACCAGCCATAAAATAAGAAGAGTACCCGCAAAAAACGGACACTCTTTTTGTTTGTGACGAAAACGGCATAAAACAGCGGGGGTTTAAAACCCTTCTTTACAATGTTTGGAAACGTGGCTATATACAAAAGATATTATCTGCCGGAAACGGGTGCTTCCGGTTTTTTGCAAAACAAAGGCGATAGTGAAGCGAAACGTGTTTGTTTCCGAATACAACAGAACAAAAGAGGGATGATGGGATTTTTAGATACTGGTACCGGCTTTTTAAATCGGTTGAAGGAAGGATTGTCCAAGACAAGGTCGTTTCTTCTCCAAAATGTGGACGACGTAATCCTTGGACCAAAGACGATTACGCCGGAACTTTTTGATGAACTGGAAGAAGCCTTGATTATTTCGGACATCGGGCCGTCCTTTGCCTGCGAGTTAATTGAGCGGATGAAAGGGGAGGTCAAACGAAAGGATATGGCCAGGGCGGATCTTTTGCGTCAGGTGCTCAAGGATACAATGGCGGATATTCTTCAGAAAAGTGAAGTTCCCCTTGTCATCCCCAAAGACCGGCTATTCGTGATGATGGTCGTCGGCGTGAATGGAACAGGCAAAACAACCACCATTGGTAAATTGGCCATGCGTTACAAGGGTGAAGGGCTTTCCGTGATGATTGCCGCCGCCGATACATTTAGGGCTGCCGCCATTGAACAGCTTGATGTATGGAGCCAGCGGGCGCAGGTGCCGATTATCAAGCAGAAAATGGAATCAGACCCCTCCGCCGTCGTTTTTGACGCCGTCCAAGCCGCCAAAACAGGCAAGGCCAATCTGGTCATGATTGATACGGCGGGGAGACTGCACAATAAGGTCAACCTTATGGAAGAATTAAAGAAGATGAAGCGGATTTTAGGACGCGAATTGCCCGCCGCTCCCCACGAGGTGCTGCTCGTTCTTGATGCGGCGACAGGTCAGAATGCCTTTACCCAGGCGAAAATGTTTCAGGATGAAATCGGTGTGACGGGTATTGTCCTTACCAAACTGGATGGAACGTCGAAAGGCGGCGTTGTTTTCCGGATCGCCCATGAGCTTCGTCTGCCGATTCGCTATATTGGCATTGGCGAGGGGATTGATGACCTGCGGGAATTCAGGAGTAAGGAGTTTATTGACGCCCTGTTTGATCAGAAGAACTGACGGCGCATATGGGACATGAAAATAATTGAGTGTGTACCCAACATCAGTGAGGGGCGAAATGCGGAGATAATCACTGTTCTGGCGGAGGTTATCCGCAATACAGACGGTGTAAAACTTCTCCATGTGAATGCCGACGCAGATCATAACCGCTCGGTGCTGACGTTTATCGGAACGCCTGAAACGATCATTGACGGCGTCCTTCGTCTTTGTCAGGAGGCTCTGGCAAGGATTGATATGCGCTTTCATGAAGGAATTCATCCCCGTATGGGAGCGGTGGACGTCGTTCCCTTTGTTCCCCTGGGGGATGCGGTTCTTGCCGATGCCGTATCGGCAGCCCATCGGTTCGGCCATCTGGCGGCGGATAAGATGGATGTTCCCGTTTATTTTTATGGAGAGGCGGCGCTGAAAGAGGAGCGGCGTCATCTCGCCCATGTCCGGCGCGGCGGTTACGAAGCGTTGCCGGCCAAAATGCAGCGGGCGGCGGAACGTCCCGACAGGGGAGAACCTGTTTTTCACCCGCGAAGGGGAGCTATGGCTGTTGGGGCAAGAAAGCCCCTTATCGCTTTTAATGTCAATCTTGACACGACGGATTTGGAACTGGCGAAAAAAATCGCTTCCTCCGTAAGAGCGTCCAGCGGCGGATTTGCTGCGGTGATGGCCATTGGTTTATTTCTGGAAACGAAGGGCTGTGTTCAGGTATCCATGAATTTGACGGATTATGAAAAGACATCAATAAAAACGGTCTATGATTATATTGCGGAGAGGGCTGCGCAGAACGGCGTGGCCGTTTTGCATTCCGAATTAATTGGCCTGACGCCTTGTGACGCCATGAAGAATGCGAGGCCTGACTATTTAAAGCTGATTGATTTCAACGAGGAACGGCTTATTGAATTTCATTTGGGACGGTGTTTGTGCGAAGCTGGAATCCATTGACTTTCAACGATGTTCATGTTAGCTGAAAACCCGAAAAACAGAGCATGGAGATGTTTTTTAAAGATGCTGGGCAGGGTATTTTTCCGATCTTTTTTTATCCAATCTTTTTTGCACGATAAAAAAATGCAAAATGTGGGATTTTGTTATTCCCTTTTTCCCATGATAAAATATCTCCGTTTGAATCACAGGGAGGAAGCGGATTTCAGGAAGAGGCACCTTCAGTTTTTCAGTACCCATCCCTGCTTTACGGCGGCCATCCTGGGTGCTGTTGTCCGCGAAGAGCTTGATTTGCATAACCTGAAAGATGGGGACAGGGACAGTTACGGAGAGGAGATTGAGCGGCATAAGGGGCCATAAACGTGTTTTTCCGCCGCTC